>CAYWRT010000022.1:0-726 GCA_964460815.1 uncultured Dehalococcoidaceae bacterium | reverse complement strand
CCGTAGCTTAGCCCGCAAGATATTTCTCATCCCATTTTACACAATCATATTGGACAATCGTGGTATAATTAACATAATAAGACAAAGACATAAGCACTAATATGATATGAGAGAAGATAAGAATACATTCACATCATTACTAGAGAAAGTACTTGTAGATATTTGGGGAGGCGATGGTGAACACCTCAGTCCGCTCCAATTGAAAAATACACGTGCGACTCTTTCTAATATTCGCCGCGTTTATCGATATAGAAGTGAGCATGGTGCCGAACACCCTACAAGAATAAACTATCAGTTCAAGAAAAATCGCGCTGGTTATTTAGCTGCTTTTGGAGAAAAACATGCGTATTTATCCTATTTACATTTAAAGAGAGTGCAAGAAAAAAATCCGGAAGCGATACCAAAGCCTCGAGGTAGAAGAAATGAATTAGTGATTACTTCCTTGGGTGCAGGAGCTTGTATTGAGTTATTTGGAATATGTCTTTATTACTTATTAGATTCACCTAACCAACCTTTGCATCTAAAGCTTAACTCCATTGAAAGACAGAGTGAATGGAATTCGAGTCAACACATTGTCTTTACTCGTGTTTTAAAAAGTTATTTTCCTAGAATTGATGTAGACCCAACTAATATAGAGGCTGATTTAAGAGAAGATGTGATACATATATTAGCTAATAAATATGACAATCTTATAGGTACAGATATATTGCTTATATATAATGTCAT
>CAYWRT010000021.1:0-18632 GCA_964460815.1 uncultured Dehalococcoidaceae bacterium | reverse complement strand
AATGACATCAAATCCATGATTGTATAGATTATCCATATTACGTTGACCGATATCCGTACTGCTGATATCTCCGGGGTTTGATACCAGCAGGCAGTTCAGTCCCAGTACATCTCTGGCATATAAGGCCTGCCTGTGGCTATCTTTGCCTCCGCTAACACCGATGATGCAATCATAAGTCCCCTGGCTGTTGGCTTTAGCCCAGGCGACGATTTCTTGCAACTCCTCCTGCCGCCTGTCCCAGTCTTCCGCCGGCTTACTTTGATAGTAATTGCAGACATTACAAACTCCGTTTTCGTCGAGGGTCAGTCCGGGATTGGACTCAGGCTCGACGCATTTTTTACAGTACTTCATAACGACTCCCTTTATTTTTAGTAGCCCTTCTTTGAGAAGGCTGGACGAAGAGGAGGGCATATTCGATGGGACACCGTTTTAGATTACCTCCGGGCTTGATTATATGACATTTGACCAAATTATGCAAATCGCAGAATATGTATAAATTATATCAGCTATGATTATATGACAATTGTCCAAAAATTGCAAGTTCTGACCAGTAACTTTCCCATTTAACCGCCTGAAGTGGGTCGGTTTGTCGGGGGCAGGCCAAACCTCCTTTCCTCTATACCGGGCGGCCAGACGCATTACTTATTCTGCCTGGGCCTGTCCATGTACATACCAGATATTTATATCTCCGTTGGTATACAGTAAATCCAGGGAAGGGTCGCTTTTCAGCCTGGTAAAATCTTCCTGGTTAAATTCAGGCATGCCGGGATATTTTTCAGGTTTCCATAGCTCGGTATAGAGCTTTGTAATGTAATCGCCCAGGGGCATGTAGCTATCGGCCGCTGAAGATTCACCCAGGGTCTGGTATCGGGTATAATTGAAATGATCAGCAGCATCAATGCCTCCCCACTTGGGGTAATTGGTGGCTTGCCAGCCCCAGGAAAAGCCCCCAAGGGCGCATGCAAATGCCCGGGGTTTAGGCGTATACTTGGGACCGGTAACCCCCAACTCAGGGTCACCTTGTTGCACCAGCCAGTTCATCCCGGCTAACTCCATGTGGGTAACGTGCAGGGTAGGCTGGTGGATGAGGGGGGAGCGGTATGTGCCCAGGATTCCGATTAGGAAACAGCCGACGATAAGCACTCCTACAGCCAGGCTCCAGGCGAGCTTGCTCACGTGAGACTTCTCGGTCAGCCTTCTATTACGGCTGCTTTTCCGGATGATTCGATATAATGTCAGTCCCACCAGTGGGGGAAACAGCACAACTATGAGGTATATGGCTCTACCGCTGCTGAGGGTGGTCAGCGGTTTGACATAATCTATCAAACATAGAACGGCTGCGAACAGGAAAAAGCAGGAATACAGGAATAAGCCCCTCCTATCTTTATCCTCGGTTGAGGCCGTCCTGTTTCTTATTACTATTAAGACGGCTATCAAGGAAAGCACGGCGTAGACAAAGATGTGACCATATAGCCTGATGAACACATCCAGCACAGCTAACGGCCCTAAACCTAACGCGGTAAATGATTCCAGTGCCGTCTGCGTCACGGGCACCTGAAAAAAAATCCCGTAAAACCAGCCAGCCACTGTCGAGACGCGGTATTCCCAGATAGCCCAGTGATTCCATATCCATAGCATATTAGCAAAAAGTGAGATAGCCGGAAGCATCAATGACATCCGCTGCCACCAGGCCGGAGAAGGGGAGGCATAGTTATTTCCTCCGGTATACCATTTGCCGTAGAGAAACTTACTGAGCTCCATTATCAGCAAAGCTATTGTAAGTATGAGAGAGGGCAGCGGGTGGAAAAAAGTCATCAATATAATAAGACCGACGACCAGAATGGCACAGCTAAAAGACCTCCTCTTTTGATACTTGAAGTATAAATAGAAGACAAGGGGAAAGGTTATGAAAGCCATGCCCATAGCAAACACATGAATATAGCTACCAGCGATAACTGTGCAACTGGCGGCAGTAGCTAAGATTGCGGCTGTCTTGGGTAGGATCTCCTGGCACAGGAGAAAGGTAAACACGACAAACAAAAGGTAAAAAAGGGGACCGAAAAAGGGCATTATATCGGCTGGAGAGATATTCAAGATGATACAGAACTCCGAAATCATAGTGGCGGCAACCGGATGAATATCGCCAGGGATAATGCTGCCGGTCTGGACTATATCCTGAACCTGACCCAGATAGACTAGGTGGTCTCCCCGGCCGATAAAGGCATAGCCCCTGAGGGTGGGCAACAGAATAATTATCAAGCTGCCCAGCAGGATTAGTAATAATCCTATCTGCCACCAGTACCCTTTCTCCGTGCCCCCCTCAGCAGCCTGATAAACAACGATGCCAGTACCACCTGCAATAGCGATAATGAGCAGTGCCCAGATTAGTGGCGACGTGGCACTGTAAATCGACTGTTCGTATCCCGTGGCCGGGTTCTGGGCAATCAGGATAACGGCGGCGAGAATGAACAGGAAAAAGACGACTGAAATCGCTTTCAACGCGGTGTTCGCATTGGTGCCTATCTTCAGATGCATACTCAATCCTGGCGGGAGTTGTTAGGCAACCATATCGGTAATCAAATCAACAATCCTCTTGCAGGCCTGCCCATCCTGGAGATAGGCTTTCTCATAGACAAAGCTCTCCATAGAGCTTCTCATCTCTTCTCTCGTCCGGGGGTCATATAAGGCTCTATAGATTGCCGGAGAGATTTCGTCCTTCCTTTCCGCATGTAGCGCGCCGCTTCGGCGATAAAAGGAGGTAGCCCCGAAATCATCATACAGGTCTGCTATTATTACCGGCTTGCCGGCGGCCATGGCCTCAAGCCCCGCAGTAGATTCTGTCGTTATTACCAGACTGCTGGCGTTAAGAAGCTCATGAATAGGCTCATACTTACAGATAATTGGAGGGCGAGGCAAATCCTTCACAATTTCATGGTAATCCTTTTCTTTTTCAACAGGAGGGTGGAGCTTGATAATCAACCGGGTGTTGGGCAGTACATCAGCAGCTTCGGCAATGGCGAGGACAAAATTTCTTCTTTGAGCTGGCGTCCATATGCCACCTTCCACCATGTATTGGGTCAGGAGGAGAATAATCTCCTTATCTGTGGGGATATCCCATTTTTCGCAAACGCTTGGCTTGCAGTGGTTACCTCTGGAATAAAAAACCTTATCAAACTTGGGGTTTCCGGTTACTACCACCCGTTCCGGTGCGATTCCTTCTGATAGCAAGGTCTCCCTATCAGCATCACTGAACAGGGCTATTTTTGAGCACTCACCCAGTCCGTAAAACCTGCGTTTCCACTTAGTGCCGTATATTAATTCGAACCACAGCATTTGTGCCATCTGCCACCAGTAACAGTTCCGGCTCTGCACCATGCGAAAGGCTTTATGCATGGTGCTGAGAAGGTTGTTTAAGGCTTGACCCGGGTTATCATATTTTTCCCTTCCCCAGGCTCTTCCTAGAGTCCCGTCCTGAACCAGTAGGGTGGGAATACCCAGGCAGTTGGCCTGCCTGATAAACAGTGCGTCCATGGTGCTTCTATCATGTCCGACTATCAGTATATCGGGTTGCTTTTCATCCAGGACTCTCCTCACTCCACTCCGGCTGGCGCCTGGCATTGTTTCAAAAGGGAGGTCCAAATCCCTCAGCGCTTTCTCTGTTTCTGCTTTCCGGTACCACTTGTCTATATTGATAATCGAAATCTGCCAATCTTCAAATAGTGCCCTGATAACCGGCTCGAACATCTCGACCTGGGCCGTGCTGCTCACGATAAACAAGGCCTTAGGATTCAGTGTCACGTTTAGTTCTCCTGCATTTGTACGTGTTTTGAAAAATAAGCGATAGTCTTTTTAACAGCTTCAATCACATCTTCAACATCTTCCTGGCTCATCTTCGGAAAAATCGGCAGGGTTATCGCCCTTTCATAGTATCTCTCCGCTTTAGGGTAATCGCCTTTCTTATAGCCGAATTCCATCTGGTAGAACGGGTGAAGATGCATCGGAATGTAATGGACATTCACACCTATATTTTCCGCTCTCAGGGCTTCAAATATCTCTTTCCTTCCGACCTTGAGTTTTTCCGTCCGCAATTGAATAACATAAATATGATATGCCGCCCTGACATCTGCTTCCTCAACGGGGGTTACAATTTCTTCCATCCGGGCGAATGCCTCGTTATACCTGGCCGCTATTTCTCGCCTCTTCTCAATAAAGTGCTCTAATTTCTTCAACTGGCTGATACCCAGAGCACACTGAAAGTCTGTAATCCTGAAGTTATGGCCCGGGTTATATATCTCGTAATACCAGGAGCCCTTATCCTGATTGCCTTTTAATATGCCGTGGTGCCGGAAGGTTTTGAGCTTCTCATAAAATTCTTCACGGCCAGTTACAATCATGCCGCCTTCACCGGTGGTAATATGCTTTACCGGGTGGAAGCTGAAGATGGTCATATCGGCCTGGCTGCCTGTTTTGCGCCCTTTATATTCGGCGCCAAGTGCGTGGCAGGCATCCTCGATTACCACCAGTCCCTTTTCCCTGGCGATAGCTGCTATCTCGTCAGAATCGGCAGGATGCCCGGCGAAATCTACGGGAATAATGGCCTTGGTCCGGGGTGATATCCTTCTCCTGATTTCATCAGGGTCAATGTTTAAGGTGTCATCCCTTATATCGGCAAATATCGGCTTGCCCCCGCAGTAGGCTATGGCGTTGGCTGTAGCCGCAAAGGTAATGGGGGTAGTTATGGCCTCATCGCCATTTGAAATGCCGGCTACAGCGCAGGCAGCGTGCAGAGCCGCGGTGCCACTGGAGACGGCCACTGCATATTTACCACCGCAATACTCGGCAATCTTCCTTTCAAATTCATCAACCTTGGGACCCTGAGTGATATAATCACTCTTAAGTACCTGAATAACAGCGGCAATGTCCTCATCATCAATCCACTGATGTCCATAAGGGAGAGGTTCGCTTCTTACAGGCACTCCCGTAATTGCCAGCCGCGCCACCTAAAATGCCTCCAGCATTTTCTTGAGTTCATCCCTGGTCAACCGCCAGTTATTGTTATTGCTGGTATACGTGAATCCCTCCGGGAGGGGTCTGGCACCGTTGAGATTGTCATGATTCCAGAAAAAATACTCAGGCTCAATGACGAAGTAATTGTCAAACTCCTTGGTATGTCGAGATTCTTCCTCGGTTAAAAGAACTTCATTGACTTTCTCGCCGGGGCGTATCCCCACAATTTCCCTTTCGGCTTCGGGGGCAATCAAGTCCGCCAGCTCCCTGATTTTCGTGCTGGGCATCTTGGGAATAAAGACTTCACCGCCTTGCATTCTGTCAATGCAATCAATGGTAAAACGGACTCCCTGCTCCTGGGTAATCCAGAACCTTATCATTCGTTCATCTGTGATGGTGATTTTGCCATTTTCCCTCTGCTGTTGAAAAAGCGGTATCACACTGCCCCGACTGCCGATGACGTTGCCGTGGCGAACGCAGCTAAAACGGGGCTTCTGTCCCCCGGTGTAAATATTGGCCTGACTGAAGAGTCTTTCCATAACCAATTTTGTGGCTCCGTAGAGATTAACCGGGTGAACCGCTTTATCACTGCTGATAGCTATTACCTTTTCCACGTCACTGTCAATAGCCATATCAATGATATTAATAGCACCGTTTATATTGGTTCTGACCGCCTCTATGGGATTATATTCACAGGCTGGAACCTGCTTTAAGGCGGCCGCATGAACCACGATGTCAGCACCATTTATCGCCCGGCGAATTCTTTCCCTATCCCTGACATCGCCGATGAAAAAGCGAAGCCTGGCATCATCATTAAACCTTTTGCGCATTTCCTGTTGAAGCAGTTCTCCTCGCGAGAATATTCGTATTGCTTTCGGCTCATGCTCTCTCAGGGCTATCTCGGTAAATTTCTGACCGAAAGAGCCGGTGCCACCGGTTAACAGTATTACCTTATTTGTCAAAACCATCGCTGCACCTCGCTAAGATTATTTTTCAAATTTCACACGGGTTGGCTTCGATAATCTCTCACATATTTCTTTAATTCTCTAGCAGTTCTATATCACCATTTAATACTTCCCCGCTGCCTGTATTATTTAAAATTATGATGTTTATTTCCTCCCGTCCATCAATTCGCTGAGGGCATGCCGGCACCTCTCCATTACCACCTCGTAGGCATACTCCTTCTTGATAAGAGTCTGGGCATTCTGGGCTATGCTATCCAGGTTGGGATGGCTTAAAGCTCTGGCTATTCCGTCAGCAATGTGGCGGGCAGAGTTGCTTTCTAAGATGAAGCCGGTTCTTCCGTCCTTGATTATCTCTGGGAGGCTGCCGGCAGGGGTAGTCACCACTATGCAGCCGCAAGCCATTGCTTCCAGCGCGGTAATCGGCATACCCTCTCCGTAAGAGGGAATGACTACCAGCTTTATATCATTTAAGTACCCCGCTAATTTTTCACGCCTGACCCATCCTATAATTTCTACTTTATTCTGGATATTAGTGGCCGTCAGAGTTCTCCTGAGCTCATAATCCTGAGGTCCGCCGCCTATCATTACTGCCCTGAGGTGATTATTCCCAAGAACGAGGGGGAGAGATTGCACGAATTCTAAGGAGCCCTTTTTCCGTTGGAAGCGGCCTATGTAACCTAGGTCATACTTCCTTTCTCTCAGCTCGGTTGTCTTACTAAACAAGTTCGTATTTATGTAGCTATCACTAATGCCAATCCAGGTCTTGTTTTCATAACTTTGCATGTTGTAAATGCTGACCGCATGGGCAGAATCGACAATTACTCTGTCGGCCAGAAAATAATCTATTTCCTCTATTGCCTTAATAATCAGAGCTATTTTGCTTTTTATACTCCCCTTTATATTCTGCCTTGTCGCCACGGAAGACCTGCCATCGCTTTTGATAATTACTTTCTTTCCCAAAAAAATTCGAGCCAGGGAAATGGGGAGGATATAAAAATCTAAGCCGTGAGCAAAAATAAATACATCAATCCCATTTAGCTTCACTAATTTAAGCGTAATTTTGATTTGCTGTGACAGGTGATAGTAGATTTGACTTAATAATGGTTTTTCATGGATATCATTCCACCTTATTTTCACAGGCACGACTTTATCGGAGATATTGCTCTCCATCTGAAGGTTTTTGGCAGTAACCCACGTTATTTCGTCAGACAATGGTTCCAGCAGCCGTATCAACCTTGAAGCGGCGGCTATCCCGGGAGAAGGGACTCCATCAACAAACGATGATAGTCCGTAAATGAGTCCCACTCTAGGCTTGCCTGCCTCCATCTTAATCACAGTAGACACCCCTGGCCTCCTTTGATACCGGCCCTGAACCGTGTAACCTTAGATAAAGGCCGGCTCACCCTGCCTGAATGAACCACGGCAGGAAACATCCTTATCTTGCCTTGATAAGACTTAGATGGCATCGTGGTCACCCCAGGTTATAAACCAATTGCCCGGGTCGACAAGAGAGACTTCAGCATTTTGAGGGACAAGGCTGCGAAAACCTAAATGCATGCTTTGAGGTAACAGTCTTCCCGGAGCCTTAAAAAAGCCCATCTCTTTAAGTTGACGACAATAAGGTGCCCCGGGGAGCATCAGGCAACCCACTAAATCCGCCTGTCTCGTCTTAAAGTAATCTACGGCCGCCGAGATTAAGTCTCTGGCCACCTGCAATTCCCCGGGAGCGGTCATTATATCTACCAAGAAGCCAATCTGTAAATCAAACCATGGCGCGCATTTAACCACGATATAGCCTATTAGTTTTTCTTCTCTTTCCGCGATGAAGGTTGTGTAGCTTTCGCCGGGTTTTTCGGTATAGCGCCAGCTAAGATAGACTTTATCGCGAGCTACCATAACGTTATAGCCTTTTGAAGCTTCCTCCCAGAGAAAGTCAAACCTGCCGTCGAAACAGGGTGTCTCCTGGATAGAACATGCCGGTATACTCCTTGGCGACCGATAAAGTACGCTTATAGCCATGTGACCAGCCTTGTCTCCCAGGTTGGCCAGCAATTTGTTATCAATAAAGCGTTTCCTGAAGATGCTGCCCAGGTTGAGTGGTTTAATCCACAAAGGTATGCCTCTATGAAGGTCGGTCCAGCCGAGCTTGGTAAAGCGAGCATAATGTATGTTCTCATTGGGAAAGCCATAAACAAAGCGAATTCCTCTTCTCCCTGCCCTATCATAAGCCTGTTTACCCAGTATGACGAACATCCCCTGGCCTCTATAGTCGGGGTGAACCATAGTATCTACCGATAGACCCCCAAGGCACATTCCATTTTCGATTTTCATCCTGAGGGGTATCAGGGCGTACTGGCCTACTATTCCCTGGTTAGACTCGGCCAGAACTATCACTGCCTGGCCGGCCGGGTTTCCCTGGTGTTGCCATGTCCAGCGCTCGACGCTCACCTGGGCGCCAAAGACCAGTTTGTGAAGCTCGCAGAGGCTATCGCGGTCGCCCGCACTATATTCCCTCGGGAACCATGGCCTTTTCATTTCTGGCTAAGTCCTTCTCTGGCAATGCCGGCGCTTTCCTTCCGTTTACTCGGCGCTGGATGTAATGTCATCATGGGTAATCCGGCTCCTTTGAGACACCTATTTCAATAAATCCCGTATTGAAACAAACTCGCCGTGTGTATTCTTGATAACATGCTCAATCATGTTGAGGGTTTGTTCTCCGGTGCGATGGTAGACCCGCCATGGGATGCCCTTTAATCGAGGTAGGTCAACAACCTCCCAGGGGTGCACATACAAAATCGGAACTCCGCCTTGCCTGATTATTGCCTTGATGCCCCACATAGTATAGCTAGCACCGAATAGTCGCATCCACGCGCCGGATACAGGCATGCTGATGATGGGATTTACGGCCACAGGAAATTCCATCAGGTCCAAATCTGCATCGGGGAATATCTCACGGATGTTGAACGAATGTTTGGGAGCTTGTGGTAGGCCATACCAGCCGGGGATACTCCGGGAGGGAACAACGGAGCTGTCGTATTTATAGTCAGCCTGCACGATGGCCCCCGCAATTCTCCTGTCTATCCTGAAGGCTGGCGACCTGAATCCAATTACCGTGTCATTTATCGCATCCTCCAGCACCTGCTTCGATTGCTGGATTTCTCTCTCAATTTCATCGTATGCACGGTTTCTAAAATTCATGTGCGCCATGGTGTGAGAAGCAATTTCGTGCCCGCTATTTCTAATTCGCCGTAATAACTGATGGTGTGACTGGGCGTATTTGGCGACCACAAAAAAGGTACTCCTCACGTCGTATTTGTCAAAGAGGTCAAGCAGTCTGGCGATGCCACTCTCACCGTTCTCTCCGTACTTCCATTCTCTATTGAGCTTTTGGAAGGCTAGCGTATCCGGGAACAGCTCAAAGTCTACGCTTAATACGATATGGTTACCCAATTGATAATTTTCTCCTGTTTTAAACCTCTACCTGAACAGCATAACCTTGGAAATAGCCCATATCCCTCTGAAGGGATAAGTCACAAACCTCGTCAGATTGAGGTGAGACTTACCCGTACTGCGAATAGACATTTCAATGGGGATTTCCTTTATTTGCATGCCCTTTTTGGCTATCTCCATTACCTGTTCCAGCGCCGGGTGTGTGTCCGATGGCTTGCTCAGTTTCACCAGACTGCTGGCTTTATAAACCTTAAACCCTGAGGTAACGTCGGTGATTCTGGCATGGCCCAGGAAGGTAACAACTCTGGAGAAAAAGGTAATCCCAATCTTTCTGACCAGGGAGAAGTCCTTACCACCGTTGCCCAGGAACCTGCTCCCCAGGACGATATCATAGTCGCCGTTCAGCATGGTGTCTAATAGCGCCGGGATATTTTTAGGGTCATGCTGTCCGTCGGCATCCAGCTGTAGAATATAATCAAAACCCTCTTGAATGGCGACCATGTGTCCGGCATACTGGGTAGCCCCGTAGCCACTCTTTTCGTTGTAGTGAATAACCCGGGCATTATTTTGCCGGGCAATTTCGGCAGTATTGTCGATAGAGCCGTTATCTACCACGAACGTAGCATCAACGTACTCCTTGGTTCGGCGCACAATTTCCCCTATAGTCTTCTCCTCATTGCGCGCCAGAATCAACGCACATGTTCTCACCGGAGGCAGGTACGGCGCCTTGCGTTCCGGCTCTTTAGTTAAGGGCAAATCTCTTTTAATGCTTATGTTGGTAGTCATTTTATAACCCGCTTATTGAAGTATATGTGTCTGCCAGAGTTGAGATAGCCCTTCTTCCAGGTTGACTTTGGGCTCGAATCCCAGCATTCTCTTAGCTTTACTTATGTCGGAATAGTTCCTCTTGATTTCCCCGGCACGCTCCGGCTCGTAAATGATTTCAGGGTTCATTTGAGTCACGGCTCTTATCATGGCCGCAAGACTATTAATGGAAGTTTCTATTCCGCTGGCTATCTGGAAGACCTCACCGAAAACTGTGGCCCTGGCTTCTATTGACAGATATATCGCCTGGCAGACATCCTCTACGTGGACAAGGTCCCTGGTCTGCTCACCGCTGCCGTATATTGTCAGGGGCTTCCCTTCTTCAAGCCGTCTCATGAATCTGGAGACCACGCTGGTTTTGTGGTCGGAGTGAGGGCCGTAGCAGTTGGCGAAGCGAAGGGAAACCGTTTTCAGGCCAAAGGAATGATAATAGCTGGAACACAGGGCTTCACCGGCTGCCTTGGAGGCTCCATAAGCGGAGAGCGGTCTGGGTATTTTCAGCTCGTCAATGGGGGGATTCTGTTCTCCCACCGCCGCATTCGAGGAGGCGAAGATAAACCGTGGTGCGCCATTTTGACGACAGGCTTCAAGCACATTGAGGATACCAATTGAGTTCGTCTGCCAGCTCTCGCCGGGGTTTTCCAGGGAATCCATGACGCTGGTACGGGCAGCCAGGTGGACTACGGCATCTACGCCCTTCAAGGCTTGTTTTACCTCACCTCGATTCCTGACATCGCCGACAGCCGTGTCAACGGTAGAGAGCCGGGAGTCCTGACTCTGGAGTTTCCGCAGGTTCTCTTCTTTACCGACAGACATGTTATCCAGAACCCTTATCCGGTAACCCCTGTCAGCCAGATATTTGACCAGGTTTGTCCCGATAAAGCCACAGCCGCCGGTGATAAGAACATACATCTCAAGCCTCTACTCTGCTCAGGAACCTTGATTTCCTCCTGGTGCCATCCCATCTGACCTCGGGAATTAAGAACTCGCGCTTCTCCTCAATCCTGTCCTTGTACTTAATCAGGTCCTTAATCATTATCCTCATCTCCTGCTCCACGTCGTGGGTAGGCTTATAGCCGAGGTGAAGGAGGTGTCGGTGGTCAGGATTGTAGTAGTGCTCCTCCATCTCTATCCGGGGATTCTCCAGGTTCATTACCACCACATTCAGGTCGAACTCCTCCCCGACTCTCTTCACCTTTTCTGCCAGCTCGGTTACTGAATATATTTCCTCGAACTGATTAAAGGTTCGATATTCGCCCTCCTTGGGGGGATTGTTTATGGCAATAGTGAGACACTGCATCGAATCTCTGAGGGGCAGGAACCCCCTCTTCTGCTTACCGGAGCCGAAGGGGGATATGGGATGGCCTATTACAGCTTCAGCACAATAGCGGTTAATGGCGGTGCCAAAGCATTCATCAAAGTCGAACCTGGTCAGGAGAGTCTCATCCTCTCCCATTTCATCTATCCTGGTGCCGAAGACTACCCCCTGCATGATGTCTGTGGACCGGAGCTTCCAGATTTTGCAGGCAAACATAATGTTGTGGGAGTCGTGAACCTTGGTCTGATGGTACCAGCTTCCTGCCTGACGGGGGAATGGGAGGGTTTCCGTCCTTCCCCGGTATTCTATGTTGAAAAATCCTTCGGGAATATCTATGTTAGGTGTGCCGTATTCCCCCATGGTTCCCAGCTTCACCAGATGGGCCTGGGGACAGGCAGCCTTCATGGCATAAAGTATATTAAGGGTTCCGGCCAGGTTGTTCATCTGGGTGAAGACACAGTGGTGAACATCAATCATGCTGTAGGGGGCTGAGGGCATCTCGCCGAAATGCACTATTGCCTCAGGCTGGAAGGACTGGAAGAATTCGAGGACGAAATCATAGTTCCGCAGGTCCCCCTCTCTGAAGTGCAACTCCTGACCGAATTTCTCCCGGAAAGCTATCAACCTCTCTGCCATGGGCCTGATGGGAGTTGCGGAATGAGTGCCTATCTCCTTTACCCAGTTTCTCCGCAGGAATAAATCGCACCCGGCAACTTCATGACCCCGTGCCGCCAGGTACTGGGCTAACGTCCAGCCCAGATAGCCGTCTACGCCCGCAATAAAAACCCTCATTTATATACCTCCTCGTTTTTAATTTATATTGCCTTTTCTCTATATGCTTTTAGTAGAAACCTTGCGGTATTACCTGCTTTTTTAAAAAGGCAGCCGCTCTGGCGGCGGCTATATTGCCATCGGCGATGCAGTCCGGGATAGGCTTCATGCCGGTAGCACTGCCGGCTAGAAAAACCCCTTCTCTGGTGGCATCATTGGGATATAAGTCCTTGTCCTGACAGTCGAAGAAGCCGTCATCAGCTAATTTTATGCCCAGCAGGCGCGCAATTTTGGGGGCGTCAAGGCAGGGAGTCATACCTGTGGACAAAGAGACAAGGTCAAATGTCCCTCTCAGGGGCTTCCCGAGAAGGGTGTCCTCAGCCTTGATGGTGATGTCTCCATTGGGTAGCACGCCACATTCGGCAACCCTGCCTCTGATGTACTTTACCCCCAGTTCCTGGGCGCGGCGATACATTTCCTCAAACCCGCGGCCATAGGTACGTATATCCATATAGAAACACATCACCCTGGCATCCGGGTATCTCTCTCTAATCTCTATAGCCTGCTTGGTGCTGAAGGAGCAGCAGATGCGTGAGCAGTAATTATGGCCTAGCTTCTCGCTGCGTGAGCCGACACAAAAGATGATGGCGACTTTCTTGGCTATCTTGCCGTCGCCGGGTCGTTCCAGTTCGCCTTCGGTAGGGCCATCGAAGTCAAGAAGATGCTCCATCTCGGTGGCCGTGATGACGTTGGGATAAACACCATATCCGTACTCTTCCTGTAAAGAGGCATCGAAAGGCTCGAAGCCAGTGGCGACAACAATAGCCCCGGCGGGGACACCCTCGTTTACCGGGTTCAATCTGACCTGAAAATTGGGTGCGGTGCCGGTCACCGATGAAACCTCAGTCCCGGTTATGGCTTCAATCAGGGAAGAGGTTTTAAAGCTCTCTTCCAAATCCCTGACCAGAGCCTTGCCACTTCGGAAGAAGGGGAAGGTTTTATCATAGTTTTTTACCTTCCCGCCCAATACCGGCTCTTTCTCAACCAGTACCGACCTGATGCCCAGGTTATTCAGAGCTATGGCAGTCTGCATCCCGGCTACCCCACCGCCCATAATAACAACCTGCTCCAAAGTTATGGCCTCCTATTCCAGAAGTTGTCCTTTTCTGGCTTCACCCACCGCGGCCGTCGCCTTCAGTATCGGGTCAGTACAGTACAGGGTCTGCCCGTCCTTTCCCAGCCAGGCCTTCGACTCATCGTAGGGGATGCCAATTTTATCCAGCAATGGCTCCACCGGGACGGTATGGAACTGGATTCCTACGATGTCGTAAGGGTCCCAGCCAAGCAGCAAGCCGGCCAGCTCCATATAGGTCAAAACGGGGACAAAATATTCTTTACGGGTGAGTTCTTTAATTGCCCATTGCTCTTTATCGAGATATACCTGGCATCCGGGGCAGTTGGTCACGATGAAGTCGGGCTCAAAGGGCTCCATGCTCTCCAGTTTTTTATTAACGGAGGCCGTGGTAAAACTGCGGTTGGGCGTTATCGTGCACTGCCTGAATCCCATACCACAACAGTGCCGTCGTTCCGGGTAGTCCACCTCATCTCCTCCCCAGGCCTTGACCAGGCCAGACAGAACCTCGCAGTATTCAGCCCCACCCAGGGACCTCTCCAGAGGAAAGAGTTTATTATAATGGCAGCCCACATGGTCTACTCCTCTTAAAGGACGCCCGGTATCTTTCTCTTTCAGCCGGTAGGTCATAAACTCGTCTTTTAACCTCAAGCGATGCCGGTAAACCACATCGCTCATGTGCACTATGTATTTGGGCAGCTCGAATTTCCGGCCGCAGGCCTCCATGAGCCATCTGTCCATTTTCTTTTTAAGGCCGGGTTCCTCACGATAAAGGTCAAAGCATTCACAGTGAACGCCAAAAGAGGTGACACAGGCTACGGCGATGGTATCATAGCCGGCCTCCTGAGCCAGTGACCACAGCCTGGCGGTGGTCAGCAGAGTGCTCTCTATGGGGGCGACATCGCTGTGATAAACTATGCCGGAACAGCAGGTGCATACGGATTCCGGCCCCAGGTTCCAGTTCCAATCGATGCCCAGTAAGTCAAAAAGTCCGGGTATCATCGCCTCGGAGCCGGGGTAGCCTACCCCCAGCACGCAGCTCGGCAGAAAGAGGAAGCCCTCTTGAGGGATTTCTTTAATATACCTTGTCCAGATTTTCTCCCTTGCCCCAGCGCTGTAAGGGCGCGATTGCAGATTAATAATCATGTTTTACCCCTCATGCTGGACCTTATAAAGGTAGTCATCTATATCCATGTTCCACTCTCTGGCTTGCTCCCGGGCGTACTTCTCAATCTGGCTCCAGAGATAAAGAGCCCCTCCTACCTGAAAGCACCTCCTCAATTGATGCAGGGTCTCGGGAGGCACCTTTCTTCCGGGCATGGAGCCATCCATATCCGGGCAGCCGCCAACCCGGCGGTAAATCTCCTCTTTGTTCTGGAAATAGCGGGCGAATCTGGGACCGAAATCGAGGTGCGTCTCTACCTGGGGGTTCCCAAAATAAAGGCTCCACCCCCGGTTCCAGTAGTTGCCTCCCCAGAGGTGCCTGCCGGCATATTGCTGCCTGCCTCGAATGCTGGAGGTGTGATAGCCCTTCATCTGGCTGAGTTGCCTGAGGCTGGATATTACGCCAAAGGGATTGTTGCCCCGCGGGCATCTGGTCTTACACGACCCGCACTGAGCGCAGAACCAGATGGTATCGGCTTTTAAGAGCGCCACAACCTCTCCCTCATCCTTTCTCTGGATTGTTTCCATGATTTTCCTGGGATTATAGTCGTTGAACTCGGCAGCCGGGCATACGGCGGTGCAGAGACCGCAATTCATGCAGGAGTGGAAAGCATGTTTGGTGACGATATGGTTTTCGAGCCACCATACACACGACCGGCTCCTGGCTTCTTGATACCACTCGGCGGCTTCACTGCTGGTATATTTCTCTTCCCAGATGGCTATCTCGCGGCGGTCTTTCTCTCGCTCAAAGGGGGTCATAAACAGCTTCTTGATATTGGGGTAGTAATATCCCCCTCCCCAGACGGTTTTCTGGTCTCTCAGTTCATAATACTGGCTGATTATCTCTTCATCAGATAAGCCTTCCAGATATTCCCGGCACCTTGGAGCATCTCTCCCCTGTATCGAGGAGTCTCTCCTGAACCAGGGTTCCAGTACCTCCGGCAATAGCTCCTTGACAGCATCGGCCTCGTCGGGGGCATTCCGGGGAGGCACCGGTTGCTCCGGGTAAGCCTGTCTCTTGGGGTCGAAACCCTGCTTCGCGTCACTTCTCTTTTCCGCTGGCTCATCCATCTTTGGCACCTCTTCCCGGGGTTTTAAGTTTTATAGTGCTTCCCAGACCAGCTCGGCGATGTCCTTAATCTCAATGGTGCTGCCGCTATTCGCCAGATTGCTGGCGTCAAAAGTAAGCAGACAATAGGGGCAGGCGACAGCCAGGGTATCTGCCCCGGTTTCAATGGCCTGGTGCAGTCTAACATGGGCAAACCCTTTGTCTCTGCCATTATCAACCCACATTCTGCCGCCGCCACCACCGCAGCAGAGAGAGTTCTCTCGTGAAGATGGCATCTCTATCAGTTCTACCCCGGGGATGGCATTGAGAATTCGCCGGGGCTCCTCAAAAATACCGTTATGACGGCCCAGATAGCAGGAGTCGTGATATGTAATCTTCTTTTTAGCTTCCTTACTGAAATTCAGCCTTCCTTCCTCGATAAGCTCGGCAAGATACTGTGTAGAGTGAATTACTTCAATATGCCCCTCAAACCTGGGGTATTCATTCTTGAAAGTGCTATAGCAATGGGGTGAAATGGTGAGAACGGTGGTGACACCATTCTCGATGAAGGTCCTGATGTTTCTTTCCGCCAGTTTACGGAACAAATCCTCGTTCCCCACTTTGTTGACACTTTCCCCGCAGCAGTTTTCCTGAGGGCCCAGGATACCGAAGCTTATGCCGGCTTTTTTAAGGATATTGATTATAGCCTGGGCTGCATTTCGGGCTTGAGGGTCATAACCGGCATAACACCCCAGAAAAAGCAGCAGCTCCATATCTTTGGTAAAGGGCTTGACCCCCAGGTCTCCTGCCCAGGCCCCGCGTTTCTCCGGCGCTTCCCCGAATGGATTACCGACACTGGCGAGGTTACCCATCACCCGATGCAGGGACTTTGGTTGATAGCCTACGCCCAGTTTCACTATTATTTTGCGCAAGGACTTTATGAAATCTATAACGTCCACACCCCGCGGGCAGTGAGCCACGCAGGTACCGCAGGTGGCACATGTCCATATATCTCCGTCCTCAAAATCAATTAACCCTGACTTGCCCTGATGCAGCATTCTCTGCACTGACATGACATTATCAGGCGGTGCCACTGGAACAGAGGGGCAAATGGCACTGCAAACGCCACAGTGGAAACAACACTCTAAGGATTTGGACTTCATGGTCTCCGTAATCAGTAGCTCTTCGGTTTCAGCATCGATTCCGTTTATGAGGATACTGGCATCTGCCAGCAGCCGGGATACATGCCCATAAAGCCGCCAGCCGTAATCAAGTTCATCTTTGATGCCCCTCATCCAATCCGGTGCCGGGGCTGAATAAACTCTATAGCTGGATTCAGCCAATTTGACCCCTTCTCTTCCTGAGCAACCAGCCGAGTACATAGAAAGTCTGCCCGATGTGACGCCAGGCTATGGCTCTCGGTTTATCTGTAGGCATAGTCTCCACCGGAACCCCGATAACTCTGGCGCCATAGTAATATGCTTCCAGGACGAAGATGCCACAGGTGCATCGCCCTTTCAGGTTAAGTTCCAGAGCCAGGCTTTTACTCAGAGCCCTGAAGCCGGTGCATGAATCAGATATTTTGACATTGAGGTTGGTCAACCAGTTCATGAGTCTTTCCGATATCCGTGCCGCTTTGCCTCTGGTCCCCATGACCAGGTCAGCTTTACCATCATAGATTGGCTTGACCACCAGGGGTATATTTTCTGGGTTATGCTCGCCATCAGCGTCAATGGTAACAATAATATCGCCCTCAGCCTGTCGAAATCCGGCTTTTATGGCCTCGATATAGCCCCTTTTCTCCCCGTTTATGACAATTTTGGCGCCGGCTTCCCGGGCAATCCGGGCGGTAGCATCAGCGCTGCCGTCATCGACGACAATCACTTCATCAGCGTGTTGCCTGGCGGCTCTGGCAACTTCGTAAATTGTTGTCTCCTCATTATGGGCAGGGATTACCACTGTAAGCGTCACTGTCCCCGGGATTTTCCTTTCTTTGGCAGTTACTTTGGCTTTTCGCCCAGATATGCCACTCTAAATTTCAGAAGAGGTATTAGAAAAGGTTTCAGCTTAGAAAATCTTAACAATTATAAGCCATAATTTGTCATTTGTCAATATTTTATGACAATAAAATGACATTAGTCATCATAAATCAAATAGACCTTCAGTAATAGGCGGGGAGGTTAGTTGTTACTGATGAAGTAGCTGAATACTTAACGAAGCTATGTTATTATAGTTATCGTTATGTTCGTTTTTACCGGTGTCATGGGGCCTACCATGTTGCTAAAAATATGGACAGTAGTCCATATTAATGATAAATAGTTCTTATGGGGCACTTTGCTACTGGTCCGGAGCAAGATTACGGGGCGATTAATAGTTCAAGTACGGAGTTGAGCCGGATAGTAGAGCCATGGCGGTGACAACGCCGGGGAGAAAAATTATCGACATGCTGATGGGTTATACGCCATAAGTGAAGCCAGGCATGGCTGAGCAATGTCGGCGAAATCAGCTGGAAAAGATGGTGCCCCCAATGGAATTCGAATCCATGTTGCCGGCTTGAAAGGCCGGTGTCCTAGGCCTCTAGACGATGGGGGCACGCCAGTAGAGTATAGCAGAAAGAAGGGCCAGTCGGCAAAGCTATGACGGGTGAAATAATTAGTGGTAATGAGCAGGCCGGGGAGGGGAAGAAGGGATGGGCAAGGAAGATAATCGTCCCCCTTTTGACGTTGCTTCTTGTTGTGGCTGTCAGTGTTGGCCTGTTTTTTTACGCGCGTAACCCGGAGAGGATAGCCGAGCTGCAGAGCTACGGCTATCTGGGTGCTTTCCTGGTTAGCCTGATTGGGAATGCTACCATTCTCATGCCGGTTACAACCTTGCCCGTGCTTTGTGCCATCGGCGTTCTTACGTATCCGGCTACGGGGATAATCGGCCCGATTCTGGTGGGGCTGGTTGGTG
>CAYWRT010000020.1:0-18898 GCA_964460815.1 uncultured Dehalococcoidaceae bacterium | reverse complement strand
CGGGGCTCTTTAAATCAACTATGAACATGCTAAGCCCCCGGTGCTTTTTTTCGGCATTAGGGTCCGTCCTGGTCAGCAGCCAGTGATATTCGCAGGCGTGGGCTTCGCTGTTGTATATCTTTTGCCCGTTCAGGGTAAAGTGGTCCCCGTCTTCTACAGCGCGGAGCTGAACCGAGGCGACGTCGGAGCCGGCATTGGGCTCGGTATAACCGAGGGCAATGTCGATCTCCCCGCTGGCAACACGTGGCAGGAATCTCTTTTTCTGCTCCTCGGTTCCGCTGATGAGTAGGGCGTTGCCGCCGATTTCAACGCCATCGAGGGGAAAGGGGGCGTGATGGCTCATTATTTCATCCACCTTGATAGCCTCGGCCATAGCACCCATGCCGCGGCCACCGTATTCTACCGGCCACCTGGGGGCTAACAGCCTCTGCGCACCCATTTTACGAAGTAGCTCTTTGGAGTAGGGTCCTGCCCCCTGCATAGACAATGTCTCGGCCACAACATGCTCATTACATTCCTTGTCCAAAAATTCATGTAATTCCTTCTGGAAAGCCTTTTCCTCCGGAGTTAACTCGAAATCCATTCTTCAACCTCCTCAGTACATAGCGGGTGCGTCTGTGGTCTATCTTCTATCAGTTCGGACCGCAGGCAAACTCAGTAATAAACAGCCGGCAGTCCCCGTTTGCTTACCAAATAAAAATACCGGGCCTGTTCTGGCAGGCCCGGGGTTTCTATCTCTTGTAGACTATGGCGGAGGAGTTGCCCAGTTTGCCTGAATTCACGGAGAAGCCAACCTTAGCGTCCTCAACCTGCCTTGCTCCGGCATCACCTCTCAATTGCGTGACCGCTTCGTAGGTCTGCGAGAGGGCCTGGGCCGGTATGCATTCTCCGAGGCAGGTGCAGCCGCCGTCGGGGCAGACTGGAATCCTGCCGCCTAATGACGTGGCTCCTTCCCTGAGCAGTTTTTCAGCCTCACCTTCCTTACAGAGCCCGATATCTTCATACCACTGTATTTCCATAGCGCCGGTAAGGTCATAGACGCAGGCAAAGTCTAAATCCTCGGGTCCTATGCCGGCCTGCTCGTAAGCCAGCCTGGTTGACTTTATGCCGGCATCATTCTCATTCGGTGGCGGGACTTCACTGAAGTCGCTGCCGAAACCACCCATGCCGGGTACAGGATACTGCGGGTTTGAAGCTCCGATACCGGCGACAATAACCGGCTTGGTGGTATATTTTTTCGCTACCTTCGTGCTGCATAGTACTATGGCGGCGGCACCATCACTGGTGGCACATACCTCATAAAGATGTATGGGATAAGCCACCATAGGAGAGTTCAATACTTCTTCGGCGGTATAGACTTTCTTGTACCGGGCGTTGGGGTTGAGTGAGCCGAATTTGCTTGCCTTGACTTTTTGCAGGGCGAGGTCTTCCTCAGTCAGGCCATAAAGGTGCATTCGACTCTGTGCCGCCATGGCAAACCCGGTGAAATTGGCTGACCCCAGGATTCTAAACCTCTGGCTGTCGAGGTCGGTCTCATCAAATTCGTTATACTGGGTGGTGCCGAAGGCGCCCTTGGGAGAAATACTCCCGCCGACGACGAGGGCTGTATCAATGAGTCCGGAGGTTATATAAAGGTGGGCTGCCCTTAGAGCGTAACCACCGGTGGCACAGGCATTATAATTATTGGTCACCGGTATCCCGGTCAGGCCAAGGTCCTGTGCCAGAACATTCCCGGAGAGCATTCCCTGAATCCCGGCCCAGGGGTCCTGCCCGGCAAACAATGCCTGTATGTCGGTCCAATCCATATTGGCGTCTTTGAGTGCCATTTGAGCTACTTCCAGGTTTAGTTGGTGGACACTCATTTCCGGGAATTTCCCCCAGTGGTGTATCCCAATACCTATGATAGCGAGTTCTGTCATTTTTTTGTCTCCCTTTATGGATTCGTAACTCCTGCCATTATTTGTTAATTATAATATGAGAAATTCTACTTTATGTTGTAGCCGGGCGGAACATCCAGCATAAAACTTCATTTCCCTGGTCGTCTTCATAAAGCACTTCTCTCACCGTCTCCATCTCCATGCCTACCTTTATCGTGTTTAAGTCAACATCCTTTGGAATCTGCCCCCCGACTCTTATGCCTTCCGGTAGTGCCACACTGGCAACACCGAAGGGTACAAACGGGTCCGGCGCATGATATGGTGGCGGTGGCGGGTAGTAATTAACGGTGTAAGCAACCAGCTTGCCCTTTCGGCTCAGCATCACTTTTTCCAGGGGCTTTGTTTTCTTACAGAAGGGATTACGACAGTATGCAACTTTTGGAAAGAAGTAATGCCCACAGGACTGGCACCTGTTACCGATAAGTTGGGGTTCCTGCGGCGGCATAGTAAACCAGCCCTTTAAGCAGGGTATCTGCTTTTTAGCTTCCATTGGAAAATGCTCCTTCTAACTCTGGTTATTAGTGTCCCGTGCAATAAAAAATAGCAACTTTGAACAGGCAAGGGTGGAGGTCTTTCTCCTCACCGGGTGTCTATCTATCACCGGCATAATCTCCATGCCAGCATTCAGTATATCAGGATTAATCGCGGTCAAATGAGTCTCAAACCTGGCTCACTCCAGAAGGTCTATCAAATTAAAACCAGCAGGATGAGGATTTTATTTACCTCGCGTATCGGATGATTAACACTGGTAAATTCGTAACCGGGGTTATTCTATCAAACAGAGACACTATTGTCAAATATTCCGCCGGTTCAATTTTTAGTTTGTGTGTCAATAGCTTGGAGGTGGTGCCAGCCCCATCGGCATCCTTGCCCGGGGGTGGGAGGCAAGGCGTAAAGCATTACCAATGAGAAAGGGAGCACAACCCTATATCGGTGGAGTTTGACAGGTGGCAGGCCACTGGCTAAGATGTTCATAAAGTGCTGGTGAAACGAACTTCCTGGCTTATGAGAGAATGGAGGTAAAGATGAGTCCCGAATCGGTGAAAAGGCGCGGCGAGAAGGTAGTCAAGTCCACATGCCGGATGTGTCACGGGGTATGTGGCGTCCTGGTGCACATTAAAGATGGGAAAGTAGTTGAGGTTACCGGAGACCCGGACTGCCCGACCTCGCTTGGTTATATCTGCCCCAAGGGCCGGGCGTCAGTAGAGCTGTTGTATCACCCTGACCGCCTGAAGTTCCCCCTTAAGCGAGCCGGGGCGAGGGGGGAGAACAAGTGGCAGAGAATCAGCTGGGATGAGGCGCTGGACACCATAGCCGGGAGGCTCCTTGAGTATAAGCGGGACTTCGGTGCCGAATCACTGGTTACGGTTGTGGGCACGGGGCGCCCTCACGTTACTTTGTTTATGAGGTTTACCAATTGCTGGGGTACGCCAAATCACCTCAGCATCATAAACAATTGTTATTTACCGAGGATAATCGCTGCCACTATGACCAGTGGCCGGTTCCCCGTTTGTGATTACTATGGTTTCGGGGGGGTATACCCAAAATGTGTTCTAAATTGGGGCTGTAACATTACGGCTTCGGGTGCTGCCGATGGTATGTGCGGTTATCAGCTTACCCGGACGATTAGAAATGGAGCCAAATTGATAGTCGTTGACCCGAGGAAGACCGGACTAGCCGCCCAGTCCGACCACTGGCTACAGGTTCGTCCGGGTACTGACGATGCTCTGGCTTTGGGGATGCTGCATACGATAATCAAAGAGGGGCTTTACGACAAAGATTTCGTAGACAACTGGACTGTTGGTTTTCAGGAATTTGCCGAGCGTGTCGAGGACTATCCGCCGGAAAAGGTTGCCGAGATTACCTGGGTTCCTGCGGAATCTATCAGGGCAGCCGCCCGGCTATATGCCACTACCAAGCCAGCGTGTATACAATGGGGCAACGGCCTGGACCAGAATATCAACACTTTTCAGACTGTTCGCGCTATTCATTGCCTGTCGGCCATAACAGGTAATCTGGATGTTCCCGGGGGTGATATCTTTCTGGTGCCGCCGGCCTATGTAGTTTCCTATACTCTCCATGGTGGTTTACGTATCATTATGGATAAATTGATTACGCCCGAGCTAAGGGACAAGAGGATTGGCATTGGCAAATATAGAGTTCTTGACACCGCTGTTATTCACCCGCGCAACCTGCTTGACGCCATTGATTCCGGGCAGCCCTATCCTGTTAAAGCCCTGTTCGTTATGGGCGGTAATACACTGCTCAATCAGGCCGACCCTTTGAGGACAGCCCGGGCATTTAAAAAGGTTGATTTTACAGTGGTGGCTGACCTGTTCATGACGCCGACGGCTCAGCTGGCCGATATCGTACTGCCGGCCGCGAGCTGGCTGGAGACGGATGATGTCGCTGACAATCATATGGGCTGGTGCATGCTCATCAGGCAAAAGGTAGCCGAAATAGGGGAGTGCCGGGATGATAAGCAAATCCTGTTTGATTTGGCTCATAGGATGGGCATGCGCGAATATTTCCCCTGGAAGGATGTCAGGGAATTCTGCGACTGGGTGCTGGAAGGTGCTGGCATTACCTTTGAGGATTTTAAGGAGTTGGGGATAATAAAGGGTAAGATGCGCTACCGAAAGTACCTAGCCGAAGGGTTTGGCACGCCTTCCGGCAAGGTTGAGCTGCGGTGCTCGGCTCTTGAGTCACTGGGATACGACCCGCTGCCTTATTATGCTGAGCCGCCCGAGAGTCCTTACTCAACGCCTGACTTGTTTAAGGATTACCCTCTGATTATTACTACCGGGAGCAGGATTCAGGGTTACTTCTGTTCCGAGGGCAGGCAGATAGCATCGCTGCGTAAGCTTAATCCCGACCCTCTGGTGGAAATCCACCCTGAGACCGCGAGCAGTCTGGGTATAGAGTCTGGAGACTGGGTCTGGATTGAAAACCCCAGAGGCAGGATTAAGCAGAGGGCGCGCTTAACAGAGGGGATTCACCCCGGGGTTATTCACGCCCAGCATGGCTGGTGGTTTCCTGAGAAAGAGCCGCCGGAATATGGCTTTACAGAATCCAATGTGAATGTTTTAACGGCAAATATGCCTTGCGACCCTCACACCGGTTCTGAATCTCTCAGGGCATTTCTGGGCAAAGTCTATAAAGCCTAGCTTGTTACGCTACTGGAGTATATAGCCTCCGTCTATTACCAGCTCGGTGCCGGTGATATAGCTGGACTCATCGGATGCCAGGAAAAGAATGCCGTTGGCGACATCCTCCGGCTTGCCGAGACGTCCCAGCGGAATGTCACCCCCTTTGCCCTTGGAAAAGTCATCAACTCCCCCACCACCCCTGCTGGCCAGTAAGCCCTCAAAAAGCGGGGTTACGATGAAGCCGGGGTGAACCGAGTTCGCCCTGATATTATCCTTGGCGTAGATGGTGGCATCTGCTTTGGTCAGTAACCGGACACCACCCTTGGCGGCGTGATAAACGGGGTCATCGCCGCCTATCAGGCCAAGCATGGAGGACAGGTTGACGATACTGCCGCCGCCAGACTTCTTCATATACGGGGCGGCATACTTGATGCTGAAGTAGACCCCCTTGAGGTCAATATCAATCACTCTATCCCACTCTTCTGTTGTTATCTCGTGAGTGGCTTTGTTATAACCGGGGATTCCGGCGCTGGTAACCAGGATATTAACTTTGCCATATTTCTTATGTATGTTGGCGAAACCCTGCTCAACTTCTTTTTCCTTGGTCACGTCAATATGCCAGTAGTCAGCGACCCCACCGCTGCTTTTAATCTCTTCCACAACTTTTTTGCCGCCAGCGTCATTAATATCGGCTATGGCGACACTGGCACCTTCTTTGGCCAGCAGCAGGCATGTTGCCCTGCCTATTCCCGAGGCGCCACCCGTGACGATGGCCACTTTACCCTTGACTCTATCCATGAATACCTCCTTTATTATTCTTAGTTGCGCCTGGCTGCCTTCATACTATAACCTAAACCACTCTGTTCATGTCAAGTAGAACTGAACCCCATTCTAACCGACTATTTAAGGGCCGCCGGGACCTGTTATGGAGCTAAGAGCCGGTGCCTCGCCTGGCAGGTTCATTACCTAATACCTGACATATGAGGGCACTATATTCCGGTACTTGTTCACCAGTTGCGCCCAATTGGCCGGCAGCTCTACTTTTTTCATTACGATTGGCGGCCCCCCCTGGAGGAAGCCCATCCAGGAGCCGATGCCGCCGAAAACGTATATCTGGACTGGCTCGCGGGAGCTAGGGCTTGGATTGAAGATGATATAAGGGTCTCCCTGCCCCCCGGGGAAGCCCCTGTCCCAGGGCTCGCTATCACTTAGCCCAAGCCTGGAATAGTAGTCCTTGGGCAGGCAGGCGTTCTCGACAATATAATCCTTAACGGCTTTCTTGCTCCAGCCCTGTCTGGCAAAAGATTTGGCGTGTGCCGGGGTGAGTAAAAGAGCAAATAGCCCCATGCGCGCCGGTGTCAGACTGCCAATCACGGTAGCCAGTATGCCCTTATCATCGGTACCGAAAGGCATCATCTGTTGAAAGGACTGGGGGAAGGAAAGACTAATCGTACTATCCTCTCTCTTGAAGCCGTGTTCTACATGCAGGGGTTCCCAGGGGCTGGCCTCTTCATTCTCGGCAGCCACCAGGCTGTACTTCCCCGGATTTCCGAGTACTCCCATATCCTCAATCTGTCTGCGCACACCACGTATGTTCTTGGTTATCAGGCCCATAGCCCGCCCGATAGCAGCATTGGCTATATTCCCCGGACTCATGGCACCGTAGCTGGAATTAATTTGCAGTTCCTGGCTTATGGGGCCGTTTATGAGCCAGAACGGTGAAAATGAGCCGGTACTTGCGGCCATCATACCGGAGCTGGGATTCTCTGCCAGAGCCTGTACGCCGGCTATCAGCAGCGGCATATAGGTCGGCAGGGCACCGGCCATAACCGCATTGATAGCTATTCTCTCTACCGTTGCCTTACCCAGCCGGGGTTCCAGTCTGGCTACCAGATGGTCGGGAGGCAGGTCGGTTCCGGTCAGCATTTCGGCTACTGCTTCCTCAGTTGGCGGTATTACCGGTAAGCCGTCGGTCCAGCCCCTCTGGTAGAAGAAGCGGTTTACCTCTTCCAGGTTCCCCTTGAAAGAAATTCTCGAAGGGCTTTCTACCTCCCTGGACTTCGGAGACTTTTCTTCAGCACTCAGCGGCCTGGTTAATGCCGCGACCATATCATCGGCTACCGCCGTGATGGCGGCTTCGATGTCTTCTATGACGGTACACTCGGAAACAATGGTCTCTGGCACGATTCTTACCGTGGGCATACCTTTGCTGGATGCCGCTGACATGGCGTCATTGACAAAGTGTTCAAAGGCGAAGGTAACTGTTGGTTTATTTCTCTCCTCGGTAAAGATAGCATCGTACACAAGGTACTTGGTGCAGGCGCCTCAGTCGCCGACAGCCGCCACCACGGCGTCAACCCCCTTTATCCAGTCTTCAAATTCAGTTTTTCTATCCGGCTCAAGTGCGGATACCGAGAAAGATTGAGACCGGAACCAGCCTATCTCGGATGTCGGGAACTTTTCCTTTAACAACCTTTCGGCAACAGTCAGTATTGGTTGTGCGGCTCGCTTCGGGTTGCATAACAGACCGATTTTCTTACCCCCCAGATCCGTTACCCGGGGCGCAATGCCCCTTAAAGGTTTAGGGTCAGCCTCTGCCCAGGGACTGAGTACCTCATACTCACTGGTTATCTTGTCTGCCATGTGATGTTCTCCTTTCTCGACCTCATTTAGATGGGGATGGGTTTATCTCTTAGTACCGGGCGTATGTGGGCACCACGCTCCTGTATCTGGCCACCAGCTTGTCCCAGTTTGCCGGTAGCTCCAGCTTCTGGGTCTGTTTCTGGCCGGGGGTGGCGCCTCCGCCCACGGCGTGGGCGATGAAGGCTCCCGGTCCACCGGCTACGATAATCCGGATAAAGCTCGGGTCAGCTATCCGGGGCGTCTCTTCCGTGCCCGGTACCGGAGTTTTGCCCTCAGGCAGTCCGGCTGGCGCTGCCCCCTCCCCTCCATTACCGAAATGGGATGCCGAGCCACGTGCGTACTCGGAAATGAACGTCTTGATGCTTGCCTTGCTCCAGCCGGCCCGGGTCAGGATTCTGGCGTGAGCCGGCGTCATTATGGTGGTACAACGCATGGCTCGTGGAATATTGTCCAGCACAGCACATAGTATACCCTCGTCATTGGCGTTGTAGGGCCAGTGTTGCAGGTAGCCGTTGGGATAGGAAACGGTAACCGTGCTGTCCTCTTTCTGGTAGCCATACTCTACGTGCAGCGGCTCCCAGGGACTTTCTTCTTCGTTCTCGGAAATCACCATAGTATACTTCAGCGGGTTGCCCATCACTCCCATGTCCTCCACACCCTTACGTACGCCGCCTATGTTCTTGATAATGAGCCCCAGGGCGCGCCCGATGGCAGCGTTGGCGATATTCCCCGGGCTGAGAGCGCCGGAGCTGTTATTGACATAAATATCGTTTCGTACCGGGCCGTTGATAATCCAGAACGGCGCCCACGAACCGGTGCTGAAGCCGAAGGTGCAAAAGCCCATGAAGCCTGGCTCCGATTCCAGCAGCAGCCTGACCCCCGCTATCAATATGGGCATGTAGGTCGGCAGAGCCCCGGCCATGACGGCGTTGATGGCAATCTTCTCCACGGTAGCCTTGCCTGAGCGGGAGATTAGTTTGCCCAGTAAATGGTCAGGGGGCAGGTCTGTCCCCGTGAGCATCTCAGCTACCGCCTCTTCGGTGGGCGGTATTATCGGTAGCCCATCGGCCCAGCCCCTCTGGTAGAAAAAGCGGTTGACCTCCCCCAGACTGCCCTTGAATATGATTCTCTGGGGTTTTTCCGCCTCCTTTTGTTTTGGCGACGCCTCCTCCTCGGTCAGCGGCTTGGTCAGCCCGGCGATGATATCATCCATCCTGGCATTAACGGCGGGTTCAATATCCTCCATAACGTTGGTCTCGTAGGGGAGCTCCAGCGGCACGACCCTGAGGGCGGGCATACCCTTGCCTGAGGACGCTGACCCGGCATCGTTGAAGAAGCCCTTGTTTACCAGCGTCACCGTCGGCTTGTTTCTGGTCTCCATGGATACGGCATCGTACGCAAGGTACTTGGTGCAGGACCCTCAGTCGCCAAAAGCGGTTACAACCGCGTCAACTCCCTTCACCCAGTCTTCAAACTGTGCCCTGATATCCTGCTCGACCACCTCCTCATTTCTGGCCAGGTTGGCGAACCGGCTGAACCGGGCGACCGGGAATTTCTCCTTCAGTCTCGCCTCGACAACGTTCAGTATCGGCTCGGCGGCTCGCTTGGCATCAAGATACAGTCCGACCCTTTTACCCGCCAGGTCCGGTACCCGCGGGGAAATCCCCCTCTGGGCTATCGGTTCAACCTCTGCCCAGGGGCTGAGCACCTCGTATTCACCATTTGTCTTGCTTGTCATGGTGTCTTCTCCTTACCTGCCCTTATTTGGCCTTTATGGCACAGGGTATTATTAGCATACGATATTTATCACCTGTTCGACAAAGACGGGACATATCAGGCTATCCGAGCCCGTACTCTTTCCACCGCTTTTCTACGAGGTTCTGTAGTTCACGGCTGGTCTGAATAAGCGGCGGGTGGGTGGCTCCCCCCCATTCTTTACGTGGCGGATAATCGGGGGTGGTGCTCCAGGTGGCGTCTACAATCATTTTATCCGTAAAGCCGATGAATTCATACGGTTGTGAAGGGTCCAGCCGCGAGCCGCTCTCATAGCGGGTGATGTGTATGCCCCGGCTGGCCTGAAGCCGGGTATTGATGGCCCATAGCACCTGATTGAGGTCGAATATATCAATGTCGTCATCCACCACAATGACATGCTTCATAATCTTGCCGACCTTGCTGCTTAGCAGCAGCCTGCCGGCGTCCAGTCCCTGGCTGGGATAGGTTTTCTTTATGGCTACTATGGCGGAATACTCGGGGTCGCCTTCCGCAGGTGCGGTAACACCGGTTACCCCGGGAAACCCGGCTGACTTATATACCTCCATTATCTGCGTAATCACGGCCAGCCAGGAAAGCCGGTTTTGCTCGGTAACGGGTTTAGCTAGGGCGGTGCCGCGGAGGATGGGATTATTGCGGTGAGTGATGCATTTTATCTTCACAATGGGTAACGGCCTGATGCCGGCTCCATAATAGCCGGTATGCTCGCCGAAGGGTCCCTCCGGTCTCGTCTCATCGGGTGGCATCTCTCCTTCGAGGACAATCTCCGAATATGCCGGAACCTCCAGGTCCACCGTCTCTCCCCTGACCAGTTCCACAGGTTTTCCTCTCAGGGCACCGGCCATAGTCCATTCGTTAACGCCTTCCGGGAAGGGTGATGCTGATACCATCATAGCGGTCGGGTCTGTCCCGATGGATATGGCTACGGGCATGGGACGGTTCATTGCCCTGTATTTGGCGTACATCGGACTGATGTGCTGGTACGGTGAGAACTGAATGCCCAGGACATCCGGCTCGTGAACCATCATCCGGTATGTCCCCACATTTGTCCAGCCTGTTTCCGGGTCTTTGGTGACGACCTGATGCCAGGTTCCGATGTATCTGCCGCCATCCTGCTCATTCCACCAGGGAACTGGAAACTTAAGGACATCGACCTCGTCGCCAAAATACTTGTTCTCCTGGCACGGCCCGTCCCTGACGATGACCGGTTCCAGTGGCTGGTCGAGTCGGCGGACATATTCCTTGAACAGTGATACCTCGTCTGTATCTGGGTCGAGGCCCAGGGCTATGGCTATTCTTCTGACGGTGTGCAGCCCGCCGACAAAGACAGGCGTATCATAGTCCTTGACTTTTTCAAAGAGCAGCGCCGGTCCCGGCGGAGGGCCGAAGACCCTGCGGGCGATGGCTCCCAGTTCATATTTCCAGTCTACCTCCGCTTTTACTCGGGCAAGTTCTCCTTCCTGTTCCAGCCTTGTGATAAAAGACCTGAGGTCATATATTTCTGCCGCCATTTAATTACCCCTGAATCGTTATTTCAGCCTTGATTCAAATTCATAGCAACACGTTGATTCAATCTCTTTTTGGTAATTGGCTCAAAAACAAATTATAGCATTACAGGCATCTTTTTACTATCTTCTGCGTACCTCTGGCATTTTTAATTATGTCTCTTGCGACTTGGCCCTCTCATTGTTATAATACAGCCGAAAGACGCGTGGCCAGAAAATAAAAGGAGGGGAAAATGGAGCTGGGTTTTAAAGGCAAGGTAGCCCTGGTGACCGGGACTGGTAGCCAGAAGGGTTTCGGAAAGACTATCGCACTGACCCTGGCCAGAGAGGGGTGCGACATAATTTCCAGTGATATAAACCTCGAAGGAGCGGAACAAACAGCGGCTGAGGTCAGGGCTTTAGGCCGTAAGGCTATCGCTCTTAAGGCAGATATACGTAGCCGGGAAGAAGTGGACAGCATGGTAAAGAAGGCCCTGGAGGAATTTGGCCATATAGATATACTGGTCAATAATGCGGGCACTCCCGGGACGGTGCCCCCGACGAGCGAGGAGAGCTGGGACATAAATGTAAACATTAACATGAAGGGGACGTGGTACGTCACGAATGCCGTCATCCCTCAAATGCAGGAACGCAAGTATGGCAAGATTGTCAACTTATCGTCAAGTCTGGCCCGAAGCGGTGCTCCCAGTCTTTACGCTGCGGCTAAGTCGGGAATCGTAGGTTTGACCAAGATGTATGCCAAGCAATTGGGCCCCCTGGGAATAAACGTGAACGGAGTAGCTCCGGGTATGGGGGATACCGGTTTCCAGGATATTGTCGGAGCTACTGAGGAGCAGAAACAATGGTTCATATCCAAGGTGCCGATGAGGCGAATCACCTCGAATGAGGATATCGCGAATACGGTAGCCTTTTTGGCCTCGGATGTTTCCGTTGATATTACGGGGCAGACCATCCAGGTAGACGGTGGCGATTATATGTGGTAAGAGGGTGCCCGTCCGTCAACTGGCGCCTGCCAAACCGTGTGGATGCTGCCTATGGCGGACCGGAATATGAGACCATAGCCGCCGTAGGCCGCCATTCAGGCGGGGAGGCCGATTAAAGCCAGGGCAAATTGATTGGTTATTTCTATAGGATTGTGCTAGTATGTTTTATGTAGTGTCAGGCACTCCGGGGCGTAGCGCAGCCTGGTAGCGCACCTGAATGGGGTTCAGGTGGTCGCCGGTTCAAATCCGGCCGCCCCGACCATAGATAGGAGAGATCGGTTCTAGACGACCTGAATGAACCGAAGAGGTAGATATAGACTGAAGCTAGTCTAAACAACCTGAACCGGGCGGGCTCCCCAAAAGTCATGGTTCAGAATGATTCATAGGAATGGTTACTCACGGGCTTCAAAATTGACCTAGAGACGCAAGTTAAGCCAAAGACTGTCAAAGACTATTGCGATCACGTTTCCTATTTCGCACGATGGGCAGAACACAACGGCAAAGGTACTCCTTATTCCATAGCTAAAAGGGATATACAAGAGTTTCTCCATTACATTGCTTCCAGTCCCGCAATTTTCACCACCGGTAATGGAGCGAAGAGAATAGTCCAACGCGACGAAAGTTCGCGATGGCATCACTATTTCCCTCTCAAACGTTTCTTTACTTGGGCAGTGGACGAAGGGCATCTAATACAAAATCCAATCGATACCATCATGTTAAAGCCTCCAAAGGCTGCTCCTATCGAACCATATGGAAGGGCTAGTCCTTACCGTTTGATAGTGCCAGCGAGTTGCGGGCTATCAATTTAAAGCCTAGCGGGGTTGACCATAAGCGCAAAAAAGCTGATTGCGATATAGGGGAAGTCTAACCTCTAAACGGAGAGCGCGGCGCTTGATAAAACCAGAAAAACGTTCCACTTGATATGGAGATAGTCTAACCTTTTTCACGGCGCAGTGTCCGATATAGGGATACTGTGCCTTTTTTGTGCTTTTTTGGGGCAGTCGGGGCGACTCGGCTGCCCCTTTTTTGTTCCCCAACAACCACCCCTTGAGCTGGCACCCCCGTAATAGGGGGAGTGGAAGAGGGGAAAACACCCTTTACCCCTCCCCAAAACTGCCCAGAATTTGATTCTGGAGCGTCTCCCACTGTAAGCTAAAGGCTCTACCGTTGGGACTTACCCCTGGGGAGAGCCTCTTTTTGAATTGGATTGCGCTTTTTACGCTATGGTTGCACAATTGCCTCGATTGTGACCTAAGGTCACGTTTCAAGCTTTTGTAAAATATAACACTGTTCTATATTCTGCAATCCGGATAGCCTGAATTTAAAACCGCTGCAGGGCTTTTTATTTTTATTTGATTACCAGTTCGGCAGAAGGCGCTGTTAGATTTAAATTATGACAACCATCTGCATACTGAGTGGACGGGGGCGGAGTAGTCATTTTCGTAACACGTCTTCGTAACATGTCATGGAACAGTACATCATAGGGTCACTTTCACTCATAATGTTAGATCCTCAGAAAGTTTGTTGATCCCCCTGCGGCAACACTATATATTGATCCAATTGAGGTAGAAAGCATATTATGTTTAAATAAGAGCTATCAACAATATTTAAGTAAATAAAGGAAGGAGATAAAAATGGCTGACACAAAATACGGGAAGTATTTCTTAAGAGAACCCTGGGGAAAACCTCGCCAGCCTGACCCTCAGGCTCCATTATTCATAGGGATCGGGCAGGAGGCTCCCATAAAAGGGTGGGATGAACCTATTTCACAGATCCTGCGCCCCATTTATAAACCCTTAAAAATGATAGATAAAGGGCACAGACATCCCTGTGCCGAATTCCTATATTTTATTGGCGGCAATCCGATGGATTTTAAAGATTTCGGGGCTGAAGTCGAGCTAGTGATGGGTGAGGAGGGAGAAAAACATTTTATCAACACTACCACATGGGTGTATATCCCTAAAGGACTGCTACATTGCCCTCTAACTTTTAAAAAGGTAGATAAACCGATTATGTTTGGGCACATTATGTTTGCACACACTTACGAGTTAACAAGTACGACCAGCTAGCCTTTGTCCCACAGAGATTGGTTGCCGATTCGTATTGCCCAGGGTTTCCGGGGAACGTTGGATGGAGAAGGCTTCATAATTGCGAGATCCCTGGCTCCAACTGCGATGGCATTGGATAGTTGATAGAGATGATTAGGAAGTATACATGGATTGGCATCTCTATTGGTAGAACGATGCCAATGTTCGTGCAGTGGTAATAATTTAGTAAATCGTGCAGCGAGGGACACCTTTGTCCGGAAAGTGACCTCTTGCACTTTTCATCGTTTTGTTGAGAAACAATCTAAAATGTGACACTATGCAAAATTATCGCAATATTAGTACCTCCGTTTCCTTTTCCCTTCCGCTAACACTCTTTCCCTGAGCAGACCGGTTGCCGGATGGTATGGCCGCTTAAATGATTCGGGGTATTTCTTCCTCAGCTCACCTAAGTTGACTTGCTCAACCTCGGCCAGGAACCCGCTTACAGCCATCCCGGCAACATTCTTGGAGGTTGTGTTATGTGGGGATATCGTGTTAATGGCTCCTCCTCTGTCAAGTTCTCCCGGAACTATGGGGTCATATCTCGCCCCATGGTCAACGTATACCGCGCCGGGCATTATTCTCTCCGTTATGTAGGCTCCTACTAGAACGCCTCCCCTTTCATTGTATACTTTAGCCACGTCTCCGTGTTCTATGCCCCTCTTTTTAGCATCTAGCGGGTTTATCCACATCGTCTGGTAGGCGTACCCATCCGGGCCAACTATCTTACAGGTCTCGATTTCTCTCAGCCATTTCATGTCATCATGCTGTGAGTGTACCCTCCACCTGGGATGATTCGAAACGACAAGTAAAGGATATTTCTTAGCTCTTTCGCTGGTTATTCTTTCATCATGGCTCTCTCCCTTTTCAATCCAGTGGGGGACTGGCGGCCTTTCCATGTCACCGGGGAAGTTCTCAGCTAATCTTTGGGAATAGAACTCCAGCTTGCCGGATGGTGTACTCAAGGGGTTATTCCCGGGGTCTTCGTGGAACTTTCTCATACCGACATCTTTTTTCTTCCAATCGGGATTAGTTGGGACGACGTAATATCCCTTTTTGCTGAATTCTTCCCACGTTATCATACCCTGTACGCCTGAGGTTTCAAAACCACGCCTTATTCGCTCCTCTACGCTTTCACCCCCTGTGAACTGCTCCAGCAAGCCCAGCTTTTCAGCTATGGCACACACTATCTCATACTCGCTCTTTGATTCGCCAACGGGTTCGATGCACTTTCCATCAAGGAAAATGGTCTTATACTCCCCGGCCATGGCATCTACCCCTATATCATCAGTCTCGAATTTGGTACAGGATGGCAGGATAATATCGGCAAAGAGACAATCGTTCTCCAGCCACGGGTGCTGTGCCAGGGTGAATTCTATCTTCGGGGATCTCAGCGCTTTTGCCATACTATTTGAGTCATTCCAGCATGTCATCCACGAGGGTGTATCGGTCCATATCATATGTATTTCAGAGCAACCTTCTGCGGGGTATGTATATTTCACGAACTGGTCTTCAACCAGCTCTCGACACAGCGTGGTACCGTACCAGCTAATAGGTGGGTTAAGAATGGCGTCAGGAACCAGCAACTTGGGAATAATCGGGTCTGAGAAACTAGTCACCCAAGGAAGCGCGGTGGTTGCCGCCGCTACACTTGGCCATACTACAGGTCCGGGCAAAGGATTGGTGTCATCACCGAGCATCCATGTCCCGAACGTCCCAAAGACGCCCCACTCATGCACACTGAGTTGATTACATCCCGGCTTTCCGAGGCCCTGCATCCCCAGTAAGATGACCTCCAGCCTCGCTGGCTCGGTTGAGTATGGTCCCCTGATATATGGGCCTCCATTAGCATGTACTATCGTAGTCTTCCTGGACGCCCATTCTCTGGCCAGCCCCTTGATTGTCAGGGACGGAATGGCGGTTTTTTTCTCTGCCCATTCAGGTGTCTTGGGAATTCCGTCTTCCTTACCGAGGACATATTCTTCAAACTTATCAAATCCCACTACGTGTGTGGCCACATACTCTTTATCGCAGGTTCCTTCAGTAATCCAGGTGTAAGCAATGGCGAGCTGTAGAGCGGCATCCGTATTGGGCCTTATCGGAATCCATTTATCTGCGTGAACGGCTGTACCGTAATTTACATCCGGGCAAACATACACCTGTTTGATTCCAAGCTCGGTAAACCAGTAGCACAACCGGCTGACTATCTGCCCGTTCCACCCCCAGGGTGTAGTTTCTGGGTCACATCCCCAGAACAAGAGCATCTCAGTATGTTCAGCAATATCCGGGATAAGGTTGGTCTGTCGAGCCTGTTTGCCTACGGGTTCACATCCCCATACATGTTTGGCTCCCCAGTACCACCCCTCCCAGCTATCCGGGTTTCTAATTTGAAAGGTCGAACCCCCCATAAGCGATAGCAATTTCCGGTTACACCCGTGGGCAGCATGGATAATTTTCGACTCCCCGTGACCATCGCATTGCAACAGTATTCCGGTTGGTCCGTAATCTTTATGTATCCTCCTTATCTCACTGGCTATTATTTCTACGGCCTCATCCCATGAAATTCTGGTATATCGGCTACTCCCTCTGTTTTGAGGGTTTCTGTCACCACGCGGGTCCCAGTCAACCCTCTTCAGCGGATACATGACCCTGTTTGGGGAATAAACACGGTTTTTATAAGCCAGGGTAAAAGGAGGTATCAATGTATGCATAGTTGGCTCAAAAACCTGTCCACGCGCCTCAATCTTCCAAGGATTAAATCCTTCAGGACTATATTGCCAATCAAAGTGTAGCGGCCTAATTCTGATTATTTTACCGCTCTTAATATCAACCTGGACAGCATTTGCATCGTCAACAGCACCCAAGAAAGAAAGCCCTTTTACCACCGTTTTTTGTTCTTCTGACATTTCACAATCCTCTTAATAGCTTATACCCAATTCTAGCAAAGTGAATCTCAAATCAACAAGTGAAAGCTCGGCACCAGAAGATTCACTACATACTTTAAAATGCGTGACCTGCCATAGTCTTTCCAAATAAAGAATACTGAACCAGGAGTAACCAACGGCGCCGGTCAGGTCATATCCTTCGTAAAACTCGCTAGTTCTTGTTAGGACACATTATGAGGATACAAGCCCTCCTCAAGAAATAATGGCGGACTATTAATCTAAGAATTATGGTAAAATTTGTGTATTAGTGGTGGCAAGTAAAATAAAATAGACGAGGGTGACATTGTGGTAGAAAAAGTCAGAAGCGAAACGGAAGCCAGAGGAGAAGAATCATTCGTAAAGGGACTTGGATTGAACGATTTTGGTGGTAACGGGAATATATCAGTAGTTGATGTCAGGAACGGGAAAATAGTCAGGATCAGGCCATTACACTATGATTGGCAATATGATAAGAAGAAATTCAATCCATGGAAGATGGAGGTACGCGGGCATGCCCTCGAACCGGGCATGAAAACGATGATAGCTCCTTTTGATTTAGCCTATAAAAAGCGAGTCTACTCCCCTAACAGAATTCTCTACCCGTTAAAGCGAGTTGATTGGGACCCTGAAGGCAATAGAAACGTAGAAAACCGGGGGAAGAGCAGCTACGTTAGAATCTCTTGGGATGAGGCTTTGGAAATAATAGTGAGCGAGATAAAGAGAGTAAGGGGGAAATACGGGCCGGAAGCCATACTTACCCAGGCAGACGGGCATGGGGAGGGAAAGGTGATACATACTTGCCATGGTAGCGCCGTTAAATTTCTTGAAATGCTAGGCGGGGGGTACACACTACAGATTAGAAACCCGGACAGCTGGGAAGGTTGGTATTGGGGTGCCGAGCACACCTGGAGTATGCAAGGCCCAGGGCAGATGTCACCACGCGCTAATTTAATGCCTGATATTGCTGAGAACGCCAAGCTCATTCTCTTTTGGGGATGCGACCCGGAAACAACACCCTTGGGATTCAACGGGCAGATGGCCAGCCGATTATGCTTTTGGTGGACTCAACTCGGCATAAAATCCATATATATCTGCCCGGACCTGAATTACGGGGCAGCCATTCACGCTGACAAGTGGATTCCCATATTGCCGGGTACTGACGCCGCCTTGCAGCTCGCTATAGCCTATATGTGGATTACCGGAGGGACTTATGACAAGGAGTACGTTGCCACGCACACTTACGGCTTTGATAAGTTCGAGCAATATGTTCTGGGGAAAGAGGATGGGATTCCCAAGACACCGGAATGGGCTGCTGGAAAAACAGGTATACCGGAATGGACAATTAAAGCTCTGGCAAGGGAGTGGGGGGCAAAAACGACGACGATAGCGCATGGAAACGGTGGCCCCGGCATAAGAGGTCCATATTCCACGGAAAACGGCCGGCTTGAGGTGCTACTGCTGGCGATGCAGGGATTGGGCAAACCGGGAGTTCACGCGGTCAAGATGATTGAATGGGCTCCACATCCCGATTATGGATTTGAGCGGGGTCCGATGCCCGCGGGCGTGATAATATTAAATCTGAGGGGTCCTGCTTATGGTGTGTTGAGGGCTGGAAGTGGCAGTTGGGCTTATCCGAGGGAAACAAAGGAGGGAGAAAAACCTGAACCGGAAAAAACACCTAACCCAAAACAGTTTATTCCTAAGGACCTCATCCATGACGCCATTCTCAATCCACCTATAAGCTGGTATGGAAACTCAAGATTTATTAGCCCGATTGAGGACCAATTCGTGAGATACACGTATCCGGTAGAGGGTTGCTCGGAGGTCCATATGATCTGGACTGATACGCCCTGCTGGATAACATGCTGGAATGACAGCAATTCCTATATAAAGGCGC
>CAYWRT010000019.1:0-19014 GCA_964460815.1 uncultured Dehalococcoidaceae bacterium | reverse complement strand
ATCTTTTCCTTGGGTACCCAGGTGATTTCCTCCACCTTTTCCAGAGGGTACTCCGCAGCCCTTTTCTTCAACTCTTCAAAGCCGTATGTCCAGTTCTCCACGAACTCATGGTCGTACAGGTCTTCCTGAATGATGACGTTCATCATGCCCAGAAGCAGGGCGGCATCGGTGCCGGGCCTGAGCTGCAGCCACTCGGTTGCCCTTGAGGTCATGGCGGTTGCCCTGGGGTCAATCACAATCAGATTTTTGACATGGTCTAAAGATTTCATGAACCAGTACGCCATTTCCGAATCGGCACTGCTTATTTCCAGTTGTTTGGCCAGGACTATCTGCGTCTTGGGGTATTCGCCTCCCCAGCCGTGATAGTCGCAGTACAGCCTGCCGTAGCCGGTTACCAGGCTGTATATCCCTATCCTCGGACTGTGGCAGACATAGCCGGGGGTTATCGTATTGGCGGAGCCTATGGACCTGGCCAACCGGTGAATATAGCGGTTGCAGCCCCGCCCCGTTCCCTGCGATATAGCTATGGTATGTGGACCGTATTTCTCCTTGGCTTCTTTAATCTTTTCCGCGATGGTATCAAGCGCCTCGTCCCAGCTTATCCTCTGCCACTTCCCTTCGCCTTTTTTACCAGCTCTTTTCATGGGATATTTAATCCGGTACGGGTTGTTAACATGCTGTAAGGCGGATAGCCCCTTGGCGCACATCGTGCCCTCGGTCAAAGACTCCGGGTTTCCTTCTACGTGTGTAATAACCCCGTCTTCAACAGTAACCAGGACGCCGCAACCTCCGTGACAACCCTTACAGGTGGTTTTTACTATTTTCTTTTCGCCCATTTTTCTCAAACTCCTTCAACCAACTGCCATAGTTATTTGCCTGCCTAGTGGTAGGTAGATGTTGTTGCCGGCAGTATGGGATTATGTACACCGGCTTTCAGCACGACGTACTTGAGAGCCACAGCGCCTATCGTGTGCAGCGCAATAGCGGTGATTAATAGCGGCGCTGAGGCTTCGCCGGCAAATATACTGGAGACGGCTATGGCCAGCGGTATAATTAAGCCGACGGCAACCACGCCCACCCAGAAGGGCCGGGCGAGGCTGCCCTTTAGCAGCAGCATGGCCGAGTATTTCGACGTTTTTGAGGTGTAGGTGGCGTTCCACACGTAGACTGCCATGAGAATGACATTGACGGTCAGCAGGATGCGGCTGCCGAACTCCACAGCCGCAATATCAACTGAAGCATCGGCCAGGCCGACCGCCAGCATCAGGGCAAAACCGTCAGCGACGCCGGCGAAGAGTAAAATCAGGGGTAGTAAAGCTGTATTCCAGAACGGCACGCTCTTGCAGTAGCTCATCATAAAACCGCCGTATATGCCGACGAGGAAGGCAAATATGCCGCCAAGTGCCCCAAGCGCAATGCTCCAGGTTTCCCAGGCGGTGCCGGGGTAGACGTTTATCGCCACATAGGCGACAACAAGCTGGAAGAAAACAATAGTACCGAAGTAAATGTTGAAATTAACGCCCCGGGCTAACCACGAGGTCTTCCAGGTGCTGGTAAAGGGGATTATGGTTCGCCAGAACCGGAGTGGCTTGCCGAAGTATATAAGGTGAAAGGGTATTTTCAAGAACATTATGATAATCCAGGCGACCAGCATGCCCCACCAGTTGCTGTAGAACAGCGATACCAAATAGAGTCCCACGCCCAGCGCGGTGAATACCTCGGCGGTCAGGAATATTAAACCCCTGCGGTCTATCCACTCCGTCTGCCGCGTGGGTTTTACCATCCATTCATGTGGCACCATCCACTGCCGTAACGCCATTTTTAGACTCCTCTCCGCCCCTTGTCGATATAGTATATCGAGGGGTCAGTATCATATTCGGGATGAAGCTGGAAGCCCTTATTGTCTCTTATCAGCTTTCTGACTTCGCTATCAGGGTCATCCAGGTCGCCGAAGGTGAGCGCTCTGGCCGGGCAGGTATTGACGCAGGCGGGGGTCGCTTCGCGGTCCACGCCCGGCTTGAGTCCCTTGGCCAGCCCGGCATCGATTCTTTCCATACAAAAGTTGCACTTCTCGGTCGTGCCGACGGTGTGTGGGTATATTTTTTTGCCGGCTTTTTCAAAGTCAGTCAGTTCGTAGCCGGGGAAATATCCCGTGTCCTTGTCCTTGGAGAGAAAAGTCCTGTTCTGGTAAGGACAGGCGATGATGCAATATCGGCAGCCAACGCACATATCCTGGTCAACCCAGACTATGCCGTCTTCACGCTGCTGGGTGGCTCCGGTACAGCAGACCTTGACACATGGCGCCTCCTGGCAGTGGTTGCACCGCACCGGATATGTGGTCATTTCGTCGGCGTTCTCTTCCCAGGCAATCAACCGGGGCCAGGTTATGCCCAGGGGGAGAAAGTGCTCAACCCTGCAGGCGGCGACACAACCATGACACCTCATGCATTTGCTTAAATCTACGACCATTCCCCATCTCATCTCGGTTCGTCTCCCTTCTTGCCTGTATGGCGTAACACCAAAATGCCCATACTATATTACCTAGTTCTAGATTGTATTTGTAACATTAGTGATAATGTGATATATTTTATAGTGTGACAAAGGTTATATTGTAACTCTAGTTACATAGTATCAATTTTAGCATACTTTGTCAATTTGTCAATGTACTTTTGAGGTTTTTAGGGTGGTTTCTCAGAGTTAGATGGTTAGCCATGATACCGGTGTCTTTAGTATTTGATGAGGTTGTTTAGCAACCTATCCCCCTGTCCCCCTTCCCTTGCCAAGGGAAGGGGGAGTTAGGTAAGAGAGGGGTTTCACCCCTCTCTATAATCTCTTCCCCCTCTCCTTTTTAAGGAGAGGGGGATAAAGTGGGTGAGGTTAATAAACGCTCTCTATTCGGTATATCTTGACAAAACTGGAGCATCTACTACAATTATCTATGTAAGTTACTTTATTATGGCGGTTGGTCCAGCCTGGCGAGGATGCGGATATGGTAACCAAGACGAAGGTACTGGCACAAATTCATTACTTTGCTGGTTTGAGCCCCCGTGAGCTTGAGTCGGTTAAGAGTTTTATTGCCTTCGAAAAGACGGTGGAAAAAGGGGAAATCTTCGTGGTTGAAGATGAGCACTCCGATTATATGTATTTTGTGGTCTCTGGCGTGGTGAAGGTGTATAAAAGGTCGGTTGACGGGAAAGAGCAGATTCTGAATATAGCTTCCCGGGGAGAGTCCTTAAATGATGTGTCAACCTTTGATGGCGGGCCGGACACGGCTAATATGCTGGCGATGACACCCGTCCGCCTTTATGCTGTAAAAAAGAAAGATATGTCGGGCCTCATTTCTCAGTATCCCAGGGTGGCGCTGAATGTTGCCGGGGTTCTGGCCGGCAGGGTACGCCGCGATTCGTTGCTGGTGGAGGAGTTGTCATTTGACCAGGTTTTGAACAGGTTGGCGAAGTGGCTCCTCAGGCATGCCACAGAGGGGGCCGGTACTCTGCCCCGGCTTACCCAGCAGGATATGGCCGCCATGGTGGGTACAAGTCGTGTGGTGGTTAACAGGTCGCTCAGAATCATGGAGGAGAAGGGGGCTATCAGGCTGGAGCGTCGCCGTATTGTTATTACTGATGAAGAGGTCTTGAGGGAGCTGGTGTCAACATCCTGGCACTTTTTAAGCAAAGAGAAAAAATTTGGACGGGGCTCTTGATGTCGTTGGGCCGCAGAACAGCTACCTTTTTCAATATTCAGTTATGTTTGCATTTGTTTGATGGCTTTACCTCACCCCTGACCCCTCTCCCGCCAACCAAATGCAAATAAAACCAAACAGAGGGTCCTTTTTATGAATATCTAAAGGGCTTTTACATCGAGGCGGGGGGAATGTGTGGGGAAAACCACTTCTTCTCTGACAAAGTCCGGTGGCTCATATAGTGGCCGGCCAGACAGGAACCATATCGAACCTTTGGCGAAATGGTCTGGTTCCTGGATTGCGTGAGCTGCTCAGGAAGCTAAAGCCTTTGTCGCACCAGCCATAGCTATTATATCATTATGGGCATAAATCTTATTGCTTTTGTGTCCTCTGCTTTATCTCATTCAGCAGTTTCTCAAAACGTTTTTTATGTTCCTCTCCGGTTACAGTATCCGAGGTGGGAGTCCAGGCCATTTTCTGTAGATTCTCCATTACCGTGGGCAGCTTTATCCAGGGGATGGAGATAAGTATCAGGCCCTCCGGCAGTACCTTTAGTGCCCGCATTCCCAGGCTGAAGCCGGTGACGGTGAAGTTCATTTCGCCGCTGACAACGGGATAAATATATAGCCATGAGCAGGCCGCTATTGGCGTGCTCTTACATGACCAGGGGTCTCCGGTGGAATAACCCGGTGCCCTCAGTATTAATGATGCCTGGCTGGCGTTGGCGGTGACGATGAGCACATCCGGGTCAAATGTAAGCTGGTCTATCGGGGAGAAAGCGACGTAGGCAATGGAGCCTTTCTGCATGTGGGGCAGGTGCTGGTAGATTCTCCGGTTGGCGCGCGCTTCCTCAAAGATTCCGTCCAGTTCTCCAATCAGCCCGCTGGCACCCATCGGGCCGGCATCTTCCATACCCAGGAGTATCGGCTCTACGCAGTGGAAGTCTTCCCTCTGTACGTAGAAGGGGCGGCTGGTTTGCGCTTCTTTAAACATCTCGCAAAGATTCAGGCTCTTGTTAATCCTCTCGATTCCCTCAGGTTTGAGGGGTAAGAACTTAACACCTACGGGCTTCCTTTCGAAATTGAACCTGTCGAATATTGAATAGTCTCGCGGGGTTGAACTCATGCTAACCTCCATACAGTTTTTATACGTCTAACTGCTTGTATGAAAAATAGGACCCAGGTCTGAGTCTACTGTGTAACTACTTTTTATCTGCATATTAATCAGTGGACAATTCTCTCTTTACTCTTTCGTCCAGTCTCCGAACCTCTTCGACAAATCCGTCTCTCCCCAGGCTGAACCAGTGAGGCTCCCACTCCATATCACGCAGATTCTCCATCAGAGAAGACAGTACGTCGAAGGGGACGCATATAATAATCAGCCCTTCAGGCAACACCTGTCTCGCTTTCATGCTGAAGCCGAGACCGGAGATGTTGTAATTCAGTTCGCCGCTTAAGTAGGGATAAGCGTATATCCAGGCGCAGGCCAGACATGTCGAGCCCTTATTGGACCACATCTTGCCGTTCGCATAGCTGCTGGCTCTCAGCAAGATTTCCGCCTGAGTAGTATTAGCCGTGATAATCAGTACATCCGGGTCGAATGACATCTGGTCTATCGAAGCACAGGAGATATATCTTACGGAATCCTTGGGCAGTGATGGAATGTAATCATAGATTCTTCTGTTGGCACCCGGGGTCTTGAACATGGAAAAATTTGGTCCCAGTTGCCCGCTGTACATAACCGGCGGGAACTCCCCCATGCCCAGTATAATGCCTCCACATTGTATGGTCTCTTCCGTGGCGTAGAAGGGACGGCTGGTCTGCGCCTCTTTAAATAGCTCACAAAGGCCCAGGCTCTTCTTCAGCGGCTCGATTCCTTCAGGTTTCTGGAGCGAGTACTTGACGCCTACGGGCTTCCTTTCAAAGTTGAATCTGTCAAATATGGAGTAGTCTTGTGTGGTTGGGTTCATATTGCCTCCTCTGTTTTATGTCGTTGTCTCGTCACTTAAACATTTCCTCGCTTAGCTGGCTAAGCGTCATTTTAAAACCTGCAAAATGTTCTTCTCTGGAGGGAGCCCGGAAGCTACGGTACAGGTTGTCATCCTTCAAATTGTCCAATACTGTAGGGAGCAGGTTCCAGGGTATGGATATCAGAAACAGACCCTCCGGTATTTGCATGTTTATTGCCTCCATGCCCAGACTGAGGCCGGTGATGGTAAAATTCATTTTGCCGCTCAAGACGGGATAGATATACAGCCAGGAGCACGCCATAACCGGTGTTCCCTGGCAGGACCATATTTCCCCGGACGAATAACCATCTGCTCTCAGGACCTGGCGTGCCTGCTTGACATTGGCCGTGACTATCAGTACATCCGGGTCGAATGTTATCTGGTCTACAGGGGAGAAAGCAACATAGTTTACGGAGCCCTTCAACATTTTGGGAAGGTACTGGTAGACCTTTCGGCAGGCGCGTGCTTCCTTATAGAGTCCTCCCTTTCCTCCGGCCATCCCGCTTTGGAGAGGGGGTGCGGGGTCCTCCATACCCAGCAGCATCGGTTCTACACATACCAAGTCTTCTTTTTGTACGTAGAAGGGACCTTTTTCCTGCGATTCTTTGAACATCTCACAGAGGGCTGGCCCTTTCTCTATCCTGGCGATGCCTTCCGGTCTGGTGGCCAGGAACTTAACGCCCACGGGCTTCCTTTCAAGATTTAATTTGTCAAATGCGGAGTAATCTAACGTGGATGAGTTCATATTAACCCCCTTATTAAATATTAAGGCAACAATTGCATATTAAGAATTAAAGTTGTATTTGTCAAATTGTACGAAGCCCGGTTTTATTTGCATCTGGAATCAACCAAAACCAAATAGAACCTCGAACTTAATCGCTTGACATTGTGTGATACGACGTGATATAACAATGGCGAAATTGCTTGGTCTTGACAGAAATTGAAGAACAGCACCGGGATTTTTGGAGGGCAATAATGAAAATCACCAGAATAGAATGCATACCTGTTTCCCTGCGGTTCGCCAAGCCGATAAAAATGTCCGGAGGCGCTGCCGTGTACTCTGATGCCGTCCTCGTCAAGATACACACCGATGAGGGTATCACCGGCATAGCTGAGACCGGGGACACTTCTCCCTGGTATATGGGCGAGAGCCAGGACTCTATCATGTACAACATTAACCATGTCTTCGGGCCTCAAATCCTTCTCGGTGAGGACCCGTTTAACATAGACCGGATTGTGGCGAAGATGGACAGGGCGGCCAAGGTTAATAACCAGGCGAAGGCAGTCATCGACTACGCCCTGCACGACATCATGGGGAAGACGCTGGGAGTTCCCGTCTATAAACTTCTGGGCGGCCTCTCCAATGAGAAGATACCGCTGGCATTCGTAATGTCTTCGGGGACAGCTGAAGAGGTTGGAGCCGAAGGACGCAAATTGGTCAAGGCCGGCTTCAAAGCCCTCAAGCTGAAGGTCGGTGCCCGGACAATCGAAGAGGACCTGGAGACGGTGGGGGCGCTCAGAGATGCCGTCGGCAGCGACGTCAAGGTAATAATTGACACCAATGGCGGCTGGCACTACTTCCAGGCGCTTCGGTTCCTGAAGAAGGCCGCCCGGTATGATTTGTTCCTCTCCGAGCAACCCCTGCCGTGGTGGGATATGGATGGCCTGGCACGCCTCCGCAGGAATGCAGATGTGCCGATATTTGCCGACGAATCCGCGGCTGAGCTTAATGACCTGCTTAAGCTCATACAGCGGGACGCCGTGGATGGCTTTTTCCTCAAGGTGCCCAAGGCGGGCGGCATACTGAAGTCTCAGAAGTGGATATCTATCGCCAAAGCGGCCGGATTTATGGTGATGTGTGGCTGCATGATTAATTCCGGACTCGGCGCCGCCGCCGAAGCCCACCTCCTCGCCGCCACCGAGTGGATGGGTATGATTGAACAGGAGGCAATCGGCCCCCTCAACCTTTATAACCGGTCTGATACGGTTAGCCCGCCTATCAAGAATGATCTTGCCGTAGATGTACCCAGATATGAGAATGGCTATCTCTATCCACCCCACGGACCCGGTCTCGGCGTCGAACTGAACGAAGCCGCAGTTGCCCAGTTCGCGACCCCCGGCAAGAGCCCGACGGTAATAGGCGAATAGGCAGGATGCGAGGATGGAGCCCCTTCTTTTTTCCGGTTGACGTTTTCTGGCATCAGAACAGTTTTCTTGGATTAAGTCTCGGGCTTCCTGGTCTTTTTGATTGAGAAATAACAAACATCGTATTGGAGATTGTTTATGAACGGTGCCATGGAAAGTACGCCCCTCGAAAAGCTGGCTGCGAACGTATTGGAGACGCGTTTTGGAAGCTTTGACCCGGCCACCCTGGAGAACGCCAGGAACCGTATCATCGACACGGTGGGATGTTTGATATGTGGTGCCAGTGACTCTGGTAACCGGGAGCTGGCAAACCTGCTCAGAGAATATGGGGGTAAGGAGGAGGCTACCATCCTGGTTCATGGTGGCAAAGTGCCGGCCGGTAATGCCGCTATGGTCAACAGTATTATGGCCCGCTCCTTCGATTTTGAGCCGGTAAGCCCCCTGGTGGAGGGCAGGGGTACGCCGGGGCACGTTAGCGGAACCACAGTGATGACGGCGCTCACTATGGGCGAGGTAATGGATATCAGTGGTCAGGAACTGATTACCGCTCTGCTGGTCGGTGACGACATAGCCGCACGTCTGCTGGCTGCCTCCGGTTTTGGCTTTAACCTGGGATGGGACGGCACCGGCACGGTAAACGCATTCGCCGCGGCTGCTATCGCCGGAAGACTAATGGGCTTAAATAGACTTCAGATGAGACATGCCTTTGGCCTGGTTCTCAATCAACTGGGCGGCAGCTTTCAAATAATCTGGGACGGAACCATTGCCTTCAAGCTACCTCAGGGGTTATCCGCCCGGAACGGTATTTTTTCCGCGCAGCTGGCCGGTGCCGGCTGGACAGGCCCGGAGGACGCTCTGAACAGCCGATTTGGCTATTATCAACTTTACACCGAAGGCTGCCTCAACCCTCAAGCCCTGACCAGAGACCTGGGTAAGAAATACTATAGCGATGGTACCTTTAAACCCTATCCCTGCTGCCGCATGACTCACGCTGCTATTGACTGTGCCCTTGCCCTTGTTGGCAAACACGATATTAAGGCAGAGGATATCAGGGAGGTTAGACTATACTTGTCGCCCGGGGAGCTGGACACATTTTGCGGACGTCCTTTCTTAATTGGAGCCTTCCCGCATGGCAATGCTGCCTTCAGCTTTCAATATGTGGCGGCGACGGCGCTGCTGAGAAAGAGCGTCCGACCCGAGCACTTTACCGAGCCATCTATACGTGACCCTCAAATTAATAACTTTATCAGCAAGATAAAGCTGGTAGCATGGCCGGAGCCAGAGCGGCACGGCGCCCGGCTGGCGGTAATCATGCCGGACGGCAGCGAGTTCACCGAGTCCTGCGAGGTGGCCAAAGGCGACCCGCTGGGTAACCCGATGTCCAGGGAGGAGATAACGGCCAAATTCTGGACAAATGTTGAGTTTTCCCGGACAGTAACCAGGGAGAAGGCGGAATCATTATTGGCTCTATTGGAAAAACTGGAGGAACTCGACAGTGTCAACAGAATAGTGCCGCTATTAGTTGCCTGAGAACCCCTGGGGCACTGTCCGAAGGACATATAACCCGGTGCTGGCCGCTTGGCCAGCCGGCAGCCAGCTTCTTTGGGTAATGGTTTGCCATCCTCTCTGCCTTACCGTTTACAGGCCGTATTCCCGCCACCTCCTTTCCACCAGCTCCACGGTGTCCGGCCGGGAGTTGTGGCAGTTAGGCGGGAACCTTTGGTTGCCCCACTCCGCACGCACGGGGTGAAGCTCCCAGTCTGTGGTGGCATCAATAAGCAGTTTGGGGCGTACGGAAGCCCCGTAGCTGAGCTCATCCCTCAGATTATAGGGTACGGCCACATCAATGGGTGACCCCATATATAATGGGTAGACAACCAAATCCCTGTTAAAATCCGCTTTATTATGCATGGCACCCAGGAGCGCCATGGGGTTGTAAATGTCCACATCCTCTTCAACTACCATGACAATATTGTTGGGGTGAGCGGCGTACTTCGAGCCCCACAGGGCGGCGGCTATTTGCCTTGGTTGTCCCTGGTATGTTTTTTGAATCTTGACCGCGGTTATTGTCCCAGTCACAAGGTCAAGGATGCCCGGGATTTCCTGGGCGTCCAGGGTGTTCCAGCAGGCAACCCTCATCATGTTACTCATCCCCGACTTAAGTTCGTCAATTATGGCACCGCCCGTGCCGACTAAAGCACCGCGGAATATCGCATCTTTACGGTGGGTGATGCAGCTGACCTGTAATACCGGCCTCTTTCTGGCTTCCCCGTAGAACCCCGACCCCTCACCGAAGGGTCCTTCTATTTCATAGGTGTTGGGGTCAGGAGAGATGGTGCCCTCCACCACTATTTCGGCATAGGCGGGCACGTCTATATCGGAGGTCTCACACTTGATAAGCTCTATGGGCTCCTGTCTTATAGCCCCGGCCATGTCATACTCGGGTGCGGTAATAGGGCAACCCGCAAAAGCTAATAAAGCCGGGTCGTATCCGTAGACAAAGGCTACGGGCATGGGTTTGCCCATTTCCTTATACTTATTATAGGTAATACCCCAGTCCTTCATCGGTATTAGCATATTCCCTATCTTGTTCTTACTTATTATCATGCCCCTGTATATACCGACATTATTTTCCCCGGTATCGGGGTCCTTGGTGACAGCGCCGTAAAACGTATTGATATAGCGCCCGCCGTCAAGAGGATGCCACTTGGGAACGGGTATCTGGAAGAGGTCCACGGCCTCACCCTTGATGATGTTTCCCTTAACGGGACCCTCTTTGACCCTTACCGGTTTTAACGGTGCCTTCATCCTCTTTTTAATTGTCTGAACAGTCTCCAGAGAGGGCGTATCTTTGGGCAGGCCGAGCATGAGGTTGACCCGGGACTGCGTGCCCAGGCCATTGGTAAACAGCCTTCTTGAAAATGTGTTCTCGTGGTCCTTGATATTCTCAAAGAGAAGCGCCGGGCCGCTCTGCATGTATACCTTTCTGATAATTTGAGATATCTCGTCATCCCAGTCCACCTTCGCCTTCACTCTCTTCAGCTCACCCTCAGCTTCCAGTTGGTCTATCCATTTTCTCAGGTCTCGTGAAGCCATAATTATTTCCTCCTTAATAATATGGAATTTAATCTGCTGCCTGTAAGTGATTAGCTTGCTATCCTGATTTTAAAGAGTTGCCCTGATTAAAGTCAATTTTCCTTTCTGTAGGTTCTGTTGGCACTTGGTTGATGTTTCTATTTTGCCCCTGGCCTCCCCTCCCAAGCTATCTTTTCCCACCCAGGCCGCCCAGCATCATCTGCGGCTTATCCCGTAAGTATATGCCCCCACCCCATAGAGAGTCCTAGAGAGGCAAAGCCTCTCTTTCTATTTCTTCCCCCTCTCCTTGATAGGAGAGGGGGACAAAAGGGGTGAGGTAGACAAAAACTCCCTTATCAAAAGGGTATGAAGGGGGTGAGGCAGATGAAAAACCCCCTTGCCAAGGGAGGGGGACACAGGGGGTGGGTTGGAAAATATTAGCGACGGGCTATGACAGACGTCTGAGGAATCATGTATAATGTCACGGAAATCTAGCATGGAATTAGATAGTTGATTCACGCACTGACCGCAGCGGCTCCAATTCTGCTTGTCCTTGTACTGATGGTGGCTTTCAATAGAACGGCAAAGACAGCCATGACGATAGGCTGGGTTGCCGTGTGTATCCTGGCTTACTTCGTGTGGAAGATGCCCCCATACTGGATTGCAGGGGCCAGTATAAAGGGGCTCCTGGTGGCTACCAATATACTGGTTATCATCCTGGGTGCCATCGCCCTCTATAATAGCATGCGCGAAAGCGGTGCCATCAGGCGAGTAACCGGTTTAGTTACCGGCCTCAGCCCTGACAGGAGAGTTCAGGCGTCACTGGCCTGGCTGCTGGCCGCCTTTGTAGAAGGTATTGCCGGATTTGGTACCCCTGGTGCTCTTATTGCCCCGTTACTGGTCTCGATAGGGTTTCCCGCTAGAATTGCGGTACCCCTGGTACTGATTTTCAATTCGACGCCAGTCTCGTTTGGCGCGGTGGGTCTGCCTACCTTCGGGGGCATCGGCTACACACTGGACGTCCCATCCGTTAACGCTGCGGTATCTGCGGCTGGCATAGACTACTGGTACTGGATAAACCATACAGTGACCACGGCGGTGGCCTCAATTCACGGGATTATCGGTATTTTTCTACCGCTGCTGGGTATAACGTTCCTGGTTAAGTGGTCCGGTGGTAAATTTGGCGACATTGTCAGGGCAATTCCCAGCGCTTTGCTGGGCGGCGTTGCCTTTGTCGTTCCATTTTTCCTGATAGCATCGCTTATGGGCCCGGAACTGGCTTCAGCACTCGGCGCCATTATTGGCATACTGATATATGCCCTGGTATTGAAAGCCGGGTTTTTCCGGTTCGGAAAGCCATATCAATTTCCGGGCGAAACCGGAAGCGAGATAGCCGAGCCCCGGAAACCAGGGGTTAGCTTTGGGGTGCTGAAGGCCCTTCTTCCGTATATACTTGTCTCCTTGATTCTGGTAGGCACGCGGGTCGTGTCACAGTTGAATGCCTTCTGTTCATCAAACGGTGTAGTCGCCTGGGATAATATTGTCGGTACCTCGACATCTTTCTCCTTTCAGTTTTTATGGAACCCGGGGATATACTTCGTCATAGTCGTCCTGTTAAGCCACTACGTGTTCAGGATGAACCGGGTTGAGGTCAAGGCGGTGTGGAAGAATACGGTCAAGGCACTGGCACCCGCTGCCATTGCCCTGTGGTTTGCGGTGGCCCTGTCGCAGGTTATGATTCTCTCCGGTAACAACCTTTCGCAGATGGATTCCATGGTGTCTATGATATCAAAAGCCGCGGCCGCCGCCACGGGGCAGATATATCCCGTAATTTGTCCCTTTATTGGAATCCTGGGTGCCTATGTAGCCGGAAGTAATACCGTATCCAATATTATGATGGTCGGTTTCCAGTATGAGACGGCAGCGCTTTTGAATATTTCGAGAACGGTTATAGTAGCGCTACAGGATGTCGGTGGCGCTGTCGGGAATATGATATGCGTACATAACGTAGTGGCTGTATGTGCCACTGTCGGCATCATTGGCAGGGAGGGCTCGGTTATCCGGCGGAATTTACTGCCATGCCTGATATACGGGCTGGCGGCTGGTATTATCGGCTACGTTGTCATCAAGGTAGTGCCGGGGTTATTCTAGGGCTGCCAGAATTGCATCAATGGCCGCCCGGCTTCCCATTTGTAATAAAAATTTACAGGGTCTACCATTATAGTAGAATATCTGTTACATTGCCGGGGAGTTTATGGTGTAGAATCCGGGTAATGCCGTATAATTAGTATGAGGGTAAAGAGGAGAATGCCAGGCCAGGGCAAAATATACGTAGGCACTTCAGGTTGGTCTTATCCCAAAGGAGAAGGCACCTGGACAGGCCGTTTCTACCCCAAAGGCAGGATAAACGAGCTTGAATACTACGGCCAGTTTTTTAATACGGTGGAGATTAACAGTTCTTTCTATCGCCCCCCGAATCCCGGCTATGTTTATAACTGGGCGCGGCGGGTGCCCGAGGGCTTTCTTTTCACGGTGAAGCTGTGGCAGAAGTTCACCCATCCTAAAATGTACCGGGAGGCCACCGGAGAAGAGGCGGTGATATCGCAAAAGGATGTTGACCTGTTTAAACAGAGCCTGGAGCCCTTGGCCGGATACGGAAAGCTGGGAGCCCTTCTTGCCCAGTTCCCGCCGAGCTTCAAGAATGACGGCTTTGGGCAGCAAATACTTGGTGCCGTTATCAGGACTTTTAATGAGTACAGACTGGCGGTTGAACTCAGGCATCGTAGCTGGAGCGATGATGAGAATACAGCAAAAATATTGAAGGAGAATAACGTAGCCTGGGTGCAGATTGATGAACCGAAGTTTCAATCTTCAGTAGCGGCTGAGGTGCCAATGACAGCGGATATGGCCTATTTCCGCTTTCATGGCAGGAATGCGGAGATGTGGTGGCAGGGCGATAGTGAGACTCGCTACCAGTACCTGTATTCAAGTAGTGAGATAAGTGATTTGGCAGAAAAGGTTAATGCCGCCTCCGAGCCGACCAATTTGAGTTTTGTGTTCTTTAATAATCACTGGCAGGGGTATGCTCCCCGCAACGCTGTTGATATGAAAAAGGCCTTACAATTGCCTTTTATCGAGCTTCCTGTTCAAATACCGGGTGAAGACGAAAAATCAGCGAGCAGCAATAATTTATTTTAAATAAATTATTATAAAGGAGGATATGAAAAGATGAGCCAATCAAAGTACGCCAATAATATCGTCAAGGTGCCTATAATTGACATAATACTTTTTGAAAGGAGATAGGAATATGCGCCTGGAGAACAAGGTAGCCATCATTACCGGAAGCGCCCGGGGCCTGGGCCGGGCATTTGCCGTGCGCTTCGCCAGAGAAGGAGCCAAATTAACGCTCTGTGATGTCCATGACTGTGAACCGGTCGCCAGAGAGATAGAAGCTAGCGGTGGTGAGGTTCTGGCTCTAAAAACTGATATTACCAGTGAAAAAGACACTGTTGAGATGGCTAAAAAGACGGCTGACCGTTTTGGCAGGATAGACATTCTCGTCAACAATGCGGCGGCTATTGGCGGCATTGAAATACCTGATTTCATGAAACCGGCTGATAAGTTAACATCGGAAGACTGGAATTTGATGTTAGGAGTTAACGTTAAGGGCACCTATCTTTGCTGTAAAGCCGTTATTCCCTACATGAAAAAGCAGGGCAGGGGTAATATTGTTAATATTGCTTCAACGGCCGGTTTCTTCGGCTCACCCACCTTCCTCCACTACAGTACCTCCAAGGGCGGTGTTATCACCATGACCCGTGGCCTGGCCAAAGCGCTGGGCGATTTCAATATTAATGTCAATGCCGTGGCCCCCGGCGTGGTCATGACCGAGTCAATGCGGGTATTAATTCCCGAAGAAGCGGAGAAGCAAATGGTGGAAAGGCAGATTATCAAGAGGAGTATTCAACCGGAGGATATAGCCGCCGCCGTGGTCTTTCTTGCCTCTGATGAAGCCAGCATAATTACGGGACAGACACTAGGCGTTAATGCCGGCGAATATCTGCACTGAAAAAGCTTATGCTCGGCTTATAGACGAGCAATGGCTATGTTCTGCCATTCCCCGTATCTTCCTGATGTTCCGTTGTTGGCAACAGCTTTTGCTCACTAAGAAATTTGACTACGCTTGAGGCTATATTGCCGGGGTCGCCTTCGAGTATGTTGCTCTGCTTTTGCGTGACCCCGCCCGACATGATAAGGCGCAGTCGCTCTTCCGCAGAAAGGTGGGAATCTGGCGTAAACACTTTTTTGGGTCTTGGCTTCGGCAGTGAGAAAGACACGGTCCTGGTTTTAGCTCTTTTGGGGCCGACCTCTTCGTAAGAGAGCCCGAGTGCTTTCAGGCCAACTTCCCTGATATCCTTTCTGAGTCCTGCCATCAGAGATGGTAGACTAGCATATCGAGGCTCATTAAGGTCAACCTCTACGGCCAGCACTGCCGGGAGAATAACCTCCACCCTGGCCCTATTCCCTTTCTCAAGTTTGCTTTCTACAATGACCTTCTTACCGTCGGATGAAACATCAATTTGGGCGACCCTTGAGGCTAACGGCAGGTCAAGTCTGGCCGCGATGACACTGCCAACCTGCCCGGCCTCAGTATCTATAGCCTTTTGCCCGCAGAGAATGAGGTCATATTGAAGGGAGCTAATAGCTTTGGCGAGTATTACCCCCGTAGCATAGCTATCCGAATTATCGAAGCGGCTGTCCCAGAGAAGCCTGGCCTCATCGGCACCTGTAGCCAGGCAGCGGCGCAGCAGCCTCTTGTTTGAGGGGGGAGCTACGGACATAAGGGTAACCTGACTGACGCCGTCCCTCTCTTTTAGGCGCACCGCTACCTCCACAGCCACCATATCATAAGGGTTCACAATATAGACAAGGTCATCGCTGTCAATAAGGCCTGTTTTCGGGTCAAGCGTAATAATACTGACATCAGGCACGGGCTTGACACATACTATTATATTCATCAGGAATCTCCCGCTCCATAAGCTGAGTTTTACCCATAGCGTAGACACACGCCGAATCCGCCTCGCGGATAAGCCCAGTCAATAGCACCCCTGGTACAGGCAATCTGACAGGCGCCACATTCCAGGCAGCCCTGCCAGGAAAATACCAGCTTACCGTCTTCCAGGACATAATTTTGAACCGGGCAGACATACAGGCAGGGCTTCCCGGGGCAGGTCTGGCATATCTCGGTATTTACCCTGATATGCGGCTCGGTGTCAACATTGAACCTTATCGTGGCTAGTTTATCTTCTATGGCCATATTAAAGCACGTCCCGCCTGTATTATATCTTTAGCCAAGCGCCAGAGCGAGATTTTCCCCTTCATCTCCGCCCTGACCAGGCTTAAAATCTTCTTTCTCGGCTGGCCGGTAGACTGGAAGAGCCTCCTTGACACGCCGCAGACCAGTGACGGATATAGCTCGTATATGCGGGGGTTAGACTGAAAGCCCGGGGCATGGCGGTATGTTTTCAGGTCCTTAAGCACAAAACTTTCCTCAAGCAGGGTCTTATAGCCGGCCAGTCCTTTCCTGGAGAAGTCCCCCTTTTGCCTGGCTATCTGTACTGCTTGCGCGGCGGCGAAACCGGAGGCAATAGCGAAATTCATTCCCTGGAGGGTGAGTCCGGTTGACAGTAAGAAGCCGGCGGCATCACCCACCACCAGCAGTCCGTTGGTGACAAGCTCGGGCACCATACCTATCCCTTCCTCAGGTATCAGGTGCCCGGAATACTCCTTCAGGGTGGTGCCTCTAATGGCAGGCTCTATGCAGGGATGGCTCTTGAAATCTTCCAGAACGTCAGCGATGGAGACTTTTCTTTCTTCCAGAGAGCTTAGTCTGACCACCACGCCGAGGGAAAGGCTGGTTTTATTGGTGTACAGAAAGGCGCCCCCCACCAGGCCCCTGGTGGCGTCCCCGACAAAGCTCTGGGCCAGCCCCTCGCCACTGGCCAGGCCGAACCTTGCCTCTATGGTTTCCGCAGGTAGGGCTAATACCTCTTTGGCGGCTACAGCCAGGGACGAGCTGGAGAACTCTTTTCTGAGCCCGGCTTTTTTCGCCAGCAGGGAATTGGCGCCATCAGCGGCAATAACGGCGTCGGCATAGACCTCCCCGTCGCTTCTCTGCGTCCTGACGCCAACCACTCTATCCCCGTCCCAGATAAGGTCTTCGACTAACGTCTCGGGGACGAGAAAAGCCCCGGCTGCTTCCGCCTGGCTCGCGTACCACGGGTCAAATTTTGCCCTCAGCAGGGTAACGCCGTTATAGGGAGGACTGCCAGATTCATTATCTTTGAAGGAGATGGAGAAGGAGGAGGTCGATGTCAGGAAAATAAGGTCGTGTCTGGTTACATATCTCTCTATCGGCGCCTGCTCCCAGAAATCAGGCAAGAGCTCGTTCAGGGCCTCAGTATAATAGAGCACCCCGCCGAACATGTTTTTGACGCCGGGTTGCTCACCTCTTTCGAAGACCGCAACCTTAAGTCCGGCTCGTGCCAGTACCAGGGCGGCGGTGCTGCCGGCGGGCCCGGCACCAACAATGACGACATCAAACTTCTCTGGTATCACTCACCTCGCTATGGTGTCTATCTTTATTCCGGGCTGAGCCACCGAGCCGGTCGATTATCGCCGATGTAACCTCGGCTACATCCCCGATTATACCCATATCGGCAACCTTGAAGATGGGTGCGTTGCGGTCTTTATTAATAGCTATGACGAACTCCGAGTCTCTCATTCCCAGAACATGGTAGATGGAACCTGATATGCCGCAGGCAATATATAGCTTCGGGGCGACCGTTGTCCCGGTCTGGCCGACGAGTTTCCGGCGGGGTAGCCAGCCTTCATCGACAGCGCCAAGGGAACCGGCCACGACACCCCCCAGGTGTCTGGCTATCTCCTCAAGAAGCCGGAAATTTTCCTGACTTTCTACTCCTTTGCCGCCAGCCACAATAATATCGGCTTCGTCAAGACTAATCTTGTCGGGGTCAGCCCGGACGATCCCTTGCACGCTGGCGCGAGGCTCGTTCTGGCTGAGTTCCGGTGTGATTACCATTATCTCCGGTTTCCTGGAGGTGTCCGGACGCGCTACTTTCATGACACCGGGCTTGATGGTAGCCATCTGGGGCTTCGAGGCCGAACAGACAATCGTACTGCTGAGTCTGCCTCCGTGAGTAAGCCTGGTCGCCAGCAGCAGCCCTTCCTCATTCAGGGATAAGCCGGTACACTCTGAAACCAGTCCTGTCTGCAGCCGTGCCGCCAGTCTGGGGGCCAGGTCACGGCCCATCAGCGTGGCCCCGCACAGAACCACTTCCGGCTTTTCGTCTTGAAAAATTTTTGTCAGGGCTTCTACATAAAGCTCGGCGCGGTACTCCAGGAGCCGGGGACTATCGAGGAAATATACCCTGTCGGCTCCGTAGCTTGCCAGCGTCTCCGCCAGCTCCTGACTGTGGCTGCCGACGGCTACGGCGCTGACCTGTCCCTCGAGGCCATCGGCCACCTGCCGCCCGCAGCTCAATACCTCAAAACTGGTGTCATTGAGTTTCTCACCACTTTGTTCAGCCAGAACCCAAACGCTCTTCCCGGAAGACACTTAGTTTAAACTCTCCCTCTCTATCCAAGTCTCTTTTTTAAGACTTTAAACCATCTGATTCGTGTCAGCTTACAGCAACCTTCCCACGTGGGCCCCGTCCCAGATTGAGTCGGGGAGAAGGCGTGGGGCCAGACACTGGCCCACAGCATAAATTTCCTTCACTTCACCCTTGAGGGCACGGTATAGAGAGTCATCGGCTCTTCCTATTGCAGCCACAACCACGGTGTCAACCCCCTCAATACGCCTTTCAACGTTTGTTATCACATTGGAAGTAACCACGGCATGCTCTGCTATCTCCTTTACTTGAGTCAGGGGGGTTATGATACCACCTTTGCTCAGTAACTGTCCATACATAAATGTCAGGGTTGCACTTTCTAACTCGTTACCGGCGTAAAAGCAATTGGTGAGTAGCTCTACCTTCTTCCCCTTATCCGCCAGGAAGTTGGCCACGCCTAATGCCTGCTC
>CAYWRT010000018.1:0-19279 GCA_964460815.1 uncultured Dehalococcoidaceae bacterium | reverse complement strand
AACCTACGACCAATCGGTTATGAGCCGACCGCTCTGCCGCTGAGCTACGAGCCCCGAAAGACTCCAGTTAATCAAGTCCAGTCTGAGAGTATTCTACTCACTTGGCTATTGTGTGTCAAGATTGGTAAAACCAGAGTCTTGTAGCCTTCTGAAATATATATGATAGTATTTTTTACAACCAGAGGCTGAGGCTATCGCTTCTCTTTTGCCCCGGATGGAGCGAACAACAGCAACAGGCTGGGCAGAGCAAAGAGCGCCATCAGGAAAGAAAGGACTATCATAACCGCCGTTAACAGGCCGAAAGCGGCGAACATCGGCATTGGGGCGAAGGCTATCACCGCAAAGCCCAGCGCCGTGGACACGGCGGTGCCGAAAAGGGCCATGCCTGTGCTTCGGCTGGTGGTAAATAAGGTTGTCCTCTTGTCGGCGCTTGTTCTGAATTCCTGGCGGAAACGCTCGGTAAAATGGATGGAAAAGTCTATACCCACGCCGATAGCTATGGCCGCGATAGTGGCTGTCATTATGTTAAGGTGATAGCCTACGGCAAACATGAACCCGTATAGCCAGCAAGCCACTAACATTACGGGCACCAGCGTAACAAAAGCATATTTAAACGAGCGAAAGACGACATATAGCAATAACAGGCAGGCGACGACGGCTATGATTAAGGAACGGTTCAGTGAGTCAGTGATGGCATCGAACTGGGCATCGCGTACGTAGCACTCGCCGGTGAGCCCGTAAAAGGTAATGGCTGGTACACCCTTCATGGCAGCATCCATATCATGTTGTAGCTCAATAGCTGATACCTTCGCTATGGACTGCTCCCGGGTGCCCGGCACGCCGATAATTATCAGCGTAGCATCATCGGTATCCCCCGACAGGCTGTGCACGAAATACTCCCGTATTCGCTGTGGGGTGTAGAGCATGGAATCTTCATCCCGCGGGATGCCCTCCTCGGCGATGTAATCATAGACAGCCAGAAGCTGCTCCGGTGTATCCGGGATGAGGTCGCCATCAACGTCGGTTATGACCACACCGGAGGCGGCTTCAATACGTTGGCGAGCGTAATCACCCTGAATTACTGCTGCCAGGAAGTCGAAGAGTAATTCGTGGATATCAGGCTTGCCATCACTTATTCGCCGGGCTACATGCTCGTCATCTTCCATCTCCTGGATTGCTGCCTTCATGGCATATAGCGCTTCGTGTTGAGTGAAATCTCCCTTGATATACAGGTAAGCCGGCTCACCGGCCTTCTGGGCTACATGCTCATCCAGCTTGTCTAACCCGATAACGAGGTCCGACCTGGAATCGAATACCTCCTTTACATCCATCTTTGTCTCCAGGTTGACCCAGCCCCAGGAAGCTACTCCGGTTATTATCAGTATGATTGGCAGCATCACAAACCACTTGTTGCTGGTCGAGGCAACGAGGTTGCCAATCCAAAAGCCACGTGGTGCCGGGGCACCCTTGGCCATGGGTCTGGTAAGGGCGCGATGTCTCCATGTGTCATACCACATGACTACTGCCGGCACGAATAGCCCGAGAATTATAAATGAGGCGACCATAGCTATGGAGGCAGCGATGCCGAAGCCGACCACCGATTCTATCCCCGACGAGGCGTTGGCGCCAAAGGCGATAATTGTGGTCAGCATGGCCAGCATCAGAGCGCTCCCTAACCCATAGGTTGATGCGCCCAGGGCCTGGCGCGGCTTTTTACCCTTCTCTATCTCCTCGCGATATCGAAAGAGGGCATGTATTGCGTAGTTTATTCCCAGCACCAGAATGGCGATAGGCACAATCAGGTCTAAGATAATAGAGCTCTTGAGCCCGATGAGGTTGGCAAAGCCCTTCAGCCAGATGATGAGCATGCCCAGACCGGCACCGGATAACAGCGTTATCAACCAGGAGCGGAAGATTATGGTAATGATAACCAGCATAAGTATAATAGCCGCTATCAGCATGGCGCCGCTAATCTGACCTTCGTCGGCTATTTCCAGGTTCATGTCAATAAAGACACCCCACAGTTTATAGCCCTGCTGTTCACCACGCAGTAGGCTCTGCACCGCGCGGCCGAAGTGCTCCAGGGCGAGCTCGTCCGAATAGTCCTGCCCCACGCTGGCGGGGTATGCCTCCTTTACCTGCTCCCTGTCCGATTCGACCATAAACAACAGAGCCGGGGATTTCCAGAGTTTTACCCCTCCCGGAGCTTCCTCATAGCTGGCTTTGACTGATAACTCAATCTCCATACCCTCAGTGAGGGGGTTGTTCAGTACGTAATCTACCGCCTGCTTGACCTGGAGGTCGGTGGCGCTGGATAAGTCAACCATCCCCTGGCTGGCAAACCTGAGCGCCATGTCGACGGAGTCAGCTATTGAGTAGACACCGTCTAGGGTTACATCGGCTACCTCGTTGTAGCGTTTATAAAGGAAGGGAGACAGAGCGCTCTCCCTCAGTGCCTGCTCATTCTGGTATAGCTCGTAGAGGTTCTTCTGAGTTAGCATGTCGCCTTCTTTAGCCTCGACGATGAAGGGAATGGTGTAGACCTCGGAGGGGAATTTATCTTTGATTTCCTCACTCCATTTGACGACATCGCTCCCCGTCGGGTTATCGCTGGCTGTCCCTGTAGGCTTCATCAAGAATAACGGGGGTATGAGCAGCAGGGTTATTACCAGTGTACCGAGGATAAGCCAGGGTGAGCGCCGCTCCATGTTATTGGCGAGCCAGCCGTAAAATCCTTTTCTACTTTCGCCCGAATTCGGCATCTATTGCTTCTCCTTTTATCTCTGGGCTTTGACCAAGCGATTTTAAAAAATAAGTTAGCCCCCGCTAACCTTTAAAAAGAAAAATTATTGTTTCGCGCTATCTTCCCTATGATACCTCGCCATTAGACCAAGGAAGTCACAGTAATCCTGTCGCTGCCGCTCCGGCAATGGTCAGGGCCTGGCAAGAGTGTCAAAAACGGCTTTAAGCGCTCGGGTTTAACACACGCCCGACAAACAGAATTGTACCAGTCTCGATGTCACGAATCAAGTAGACGAAGGGACGCTCAACCTTGACGGTAACAGGCGTAACTGGTGCCGCTGTCAGCTTCATCACCACGGCGGTAGCTGCGGCCGCTTCTGTGCCCGCCTCATCAACAGAGACAAAAGCCTTGTGCACTACATCGGCTATGTACAGTTCGCGGTTGCCGGTCATGCCTGAGAAGTCGGCATCCATGGAGAAAGCCGCCGGCATACCCATTGATATCAGAGCGTCCTTCAGAGCGAAGCTCGACACATACTCAAATTTTGGCATCGTCAGGTTGACCTGCTCCTGCACCAGGCTTCCGATTATTTCATCCACTTGTTCGGCGTCTAATGAGGCTTCAAATGCCTCAAACTGGCCCGACCCGGGAAGCAATATTACCATTGATAGTTCACGGCCATCATATGGTAGCTCTACCGCCTGGTACCCATCCCCTTCAGCATAGCCGAATGACTCAGTCTGCCTCATCATCGGCACAGTGACCTCATCCCCATCAAGCAGGTAGAACGTACCATCATCAGTTGCGTCCTCTTCAAAGGGATACTGCCAGGCAGCATTAAAGTAGATGGCGTTGGTTAAGACAAGGCGTGTCAGTATATCAATTAGACCCGGCGGAATTAGGTCTTCGATGCGGCCTTCTGTCTGGTCGCTAACCCATTTGTTGATAGTCACCCGGGACTCCTCCGGTGCTCCCGCGAAATTGAGGGTCCTCAGCCCGGCGCCATAGTTCTCCGCCAGCAGGTCGAGGAAATCGGGGAGGAAGTGATAGTCTTTCTGTCCCCAGATGGCATTGACGATGTTCAGCCGGAAGCCTTCTTCATCCTTGCCCTTGGCGCCTTCACCACGCTGACTGAGCTCGATATCCAGGCCATTGAATGCCGGGTGCAGGCGGTCCTGGGAGAGGACGAAGCGAAGAGTATCCGCCATCTGCTGCTCGGTCTCGCCGCGGGCCCCGGCATATGTCATCGCCAGCGCCAGCGAGATGCTGTAAGGAGAGTAGAAAAGGTTGCCTTCCTCTCCTCTCAGAGCCTGATACAGGTCGAAGGCGAAGGCGCTGTTCCCGTTGACCAGAGTTGCCAGGTCGGATTTATTCACATCCGGTGAAGTCACCCGCGGCTTCTCTGACTGGAGTAACCCCATCGATATAGGTATCGGTGCCGGGGATGGCGTTGGTTCAGGTGCGGGAGCTGGGACAGGTTCGGCACATCCTGCTGCCACAAGAGCGACCACGCTCAAAAGAATAACTCCAAAAAATAATCTCGATATATGCATGTTCCCTCCTCCTTTTCGAGCTACTTTCTGTATTTTATAACGAAAAGGGCACCGTTTGGTTAGTACGATTTCAGAAAATCGCTCTGACCTGTCTCCGTCTGAGAAAAATGAACACCCCGTCAGAATATAATAAAACAGTCAGCCTATATTATTATGTAAAATTGAAGACCCTACTGGCTGGTTCCAAGGCATAGGTCTCCCTGAAGGCAATGCGAATAAATATGTATTATACGAAACAGGAATCTTCAAGTCAATGGCCTAGTATGCCTGAGGCTAATCGGCTATATTTGTTCTTAAGTTCATTTTTTAATGTAAAAATTTTGCTCTTCTCGTATAATTATCTCAGGGGTCGAACATGCTTTCTAGGATATGCGCTGCCTGTTAGCCGATTTAATAATTTGGTAAATATTGTTAATATATTGTTTATGGACTGTGGAATTTATGTAATTGACCGGAAAAACCCCGCCGGGGAATCTGCCAGCCGCAGGAGTGCTCGGAAACATGCTGTTTGAACTGTCTGTAAAGGACTTCGGTATCATCGAGGAAATCACCTGGAGGCCGTCCGGGGGACTCAACGTGATTACCGGAGAAACGGGTGCCGGTAAGTCACTGGTGGTTGACGCCGTTGAAGCGCTGTTATCCGGGCAGGTACATGAGGAAGATATTCGTCATGGTTCTGAAGGTGCCCTGGTTGAAGGTATCTTCCACATGCCCCGTAACAGAATACCAGAGCGACTGCAGGCATTGCTGCTGGATAAAGACATACAGATTGAGGAGGATACCCTAATCGTTACATGTGCATTTCGGCGACAGAGCCGTACCACGCCGAGAATAAACAGGCAGGCAGTACCGAGGGTGTTGCTTCAAGATATTGGAGCCTTGCTCGTTGATATTCACGGTCAGAGTGGTCACCTTTCGCTACTGGATAAGGAACAGCACCTGGATTTTCTGGATGGCTATGCACATACCTGGGGGCTGAGGCATAATTTTAGCGCCAGAGCCTCAGAACTACATCAGGTAAAACGTGAACTTCAGGCATTGTCCTTGGCTGCACAGGACCTGACCCGACGAACAGAACTGTTGAATTTCCAGATTGATGAAATCAGACGGGCGGAACTGAGGGGGGAGGAAGAAGAGGAACTGCAAAGAGAACTTGCCATCCTGACTTCCAGTGAAAAGCTGAAAACCGCTTCATATGAAATTTATGCCATAATACATGGCGATGAAAGCATGATGGCTTCATCTTCAGCTCTGGACAGGCTCAATGAGGCACTGCCGCTGCTGAAGAAGATGATAGAAACCGACCCTTCGTTACAGAAACGACTTGAACATCTGGAGAATACATTATACGGGCTGTCGGATTTGGCGCAGGAAATTCGCTCGTATGGCGATAATCTTGAATACGACCCGCATCGTCTTGATGAGATACAGAACAGGCTTGAACTTATTAGAAATCTGAAGAGGAAATACGGAGCCTCCATTAGCCAGATAAAAGATTATCTGGCCAAAGCAGAGAAGGAACTGGAGGGACTCACCTATTCCAGCGAACGCCGTGAGCAACTGGAAGAAAAGATAGAGCAACTTAAAAAGGATATGGGTATCCTTGCCTTTCAACTCTCTCAGGCGCGTGTTCAGGCGGCACGAAAACTGGTCTCCGCCGTGAAAAAAGAACTTGCCGACCTTGATATGTCACGGGTGGATTTCGATATAGCCATTAGTCAGGAGTATTCGGCTGAAGGAGTTTCATTTCATAACGGCCAGCAGTATCGGTTTGGCCCCGGCGGTGTCGATAATGTAGAGTTCGTGGCGTCCACGAATCCGGGCGAGCCGCTCAAGCCACTGGTCAGGATTGCCTCGACCGGCGAAATCTCGCGCTTTATGCTGGCGCTGAAATGCGCCCTGGCTGAGGCTGATACCACCCCTGTGCTCATATTTGATGAAATTGACATCGGTATTGGTGGCAGGAGTGGCGAGATAATCGGCAAGAAGCTCTGGAATCTTTCCAAGAACCATCAGGTAACCTGTATCACACATCTGCCCCAGATTGCGGCCTTTGCCGATGCTCATTATAGTGTCAGCAAAGAAAACACCGGGAACCGTACGGTAAGTAAAATAGAATCGCTTCAGGGCAAGGCACGTCTTAGTGAGCTGGCTGTGATGATTGGCGGCCCCCGTTTTACCGAAAATTCGTATAATGCTGCCAGGGAGCTCCTGCAAAAAGCGGACGACTGGAAGGGCGGTATAAATCGGGGTTAATGGGGAGAGTATCCTTTGAGTAAGGCTGCCCGCCGCCGCATTGCCGGTGAACAAGAAATCGGAGAATATCCGGTTAGCCCTTTTTTGACTAAATCTCGCTTATTAAGGTAAGTTAATAGTGTAATTGCCTTTAAAACATAAATTTAATTAACAGAGTTAAGTATAGGAGAGAACTGTATGCCTAAGCGCGATGACATCAGAAAGGTAATGATTATAGGGTCCGGGCCGATTATTATCGGGCAGGCATGCGAATTCGATTATTCCGGGACCCAGGCCTGTAAAGCGCTCCGCGGCCTTGGCTATGAAATCGTCCTGGTTAATTCAAATCCCGCGACCATTATGACTGACCCCGGTATGGCTGATGTTACCTATATAGAACCGCTCAACCTTGAGGCTATGACCAGGATTATTGAAAAAGAAAGGCCCGACGCATTGCTGCCGAACCTCGGCGGGCAGACCGGGCTCAACCTCAGTGCTGAGCTGGCGCAGGCCGGCGTACTGGAGAAATATAACGTTAAAGTCATCGGTGTTGAAATAGACGCCATCATCCGTGGTGAAGACAGGATTATCTTTAAGGAGACGATGAACCGGCTGGGCATTGAAATCCCGCGCAGCGAAGCCGTTTACAGCGTTGAAGACGCCGAGAGGGTGGCCTCAGAATTGGGCTATCCGGTAGTGGTACGCCCGGCGTACTGCCTGGGCGGGACGGGCGGTGGTCTCGTTTACAATATCGAGGAGCTGCGCACCGTGGCCAGCCGCGGGATTGCGGCCAGTCTTATTGGTCAGGTACTCATCGAGGAATCGGTGCTGGGCTGGGAAGAACTTGAGCTCGAAGTGGTGCGTGATGCTAAAAATCAAATGATAACGGTCTGCTTTATTGAAAACGTCGACGCTATGGGCGTGCATACCGGCGACTCCTACTGTACGGCTCCCATGCTGACCATCAGCCCGGAACTTCAGGACCTCCTTCAGGAGTACTCATATAGAATCGTTGAGGCCATAAAAGTAATCGGCGGTACCAACATTCAGTTTGCCCATGACCCCGGGACGGGGCGAGTAGTGGTTATTGAAATCAATCCCAGGACTTCACGCTCCTCGGCACTGGCATCCAAGGCTACGGGGTTCCCCATCGCCTTGATTTCGTCCAAGCTGGCTGCTGGCCTCACCCTGGACGAGATTCCTTACTGGCGTGAGGGCACCCTTGAAAAATACACGCCCTCGGGTGACTATGTTGTCGTTAAGTTTGCCCGCTGGGCTTTTGAGAAGTTCAAGGATGCCGAGGATAAGCTGGGGACGCAGATGCGTGCCGTCGGCGAGGTTATGAGCATCGGTAAGAACTATAAAGAGGCGCTTCAAAAAGCCATTCGCTCGCTGGAAATCGGTAGATACGGCCTCGGGTTCGCTAAAGGCTTTAATGATAAATCACGGGACGAACTCATGGTCATGCTGAATGAGCCCAGCAGCGAACGCCAGTTTATCATGTACGAGGCTTTACGCAAGGGTGCTGGTGTCCAGGAACTTTATGAGAAGACCTATATAAAACCCTGGTTTATCGAGCAGATGAAAGAACTCGTTGAGCTCGAAGAGCAAATACTGAAATATAAGGGTAGACAACTGCCGGATGAGCTGCTGATTCAGGCGAAAAAGGACGGCTTTGCCGACCGATACCTGTCCCGGTTGCTCGGCATACCGGAGAAAGAAATACGGCAGAAGCGACTTTCTCTGGGCGTCAGAGAAGCCTGGGACGCTGTGCCGGTGAGCGGTGTGGAAAATGCTGCCTATTATTACTCAACCTATAACGGCCCGGATAAAATACCGGCCAGCAGCCGTAAGAAAGTAGTGATTCTCGGCGGAGGTCCCAACCGTATCGGTCAGGGAATCGAGTTTGATTACTGCTGTGTGCACGCCGCCTTTACCCTGCGCGATGAGGGGTATGAGACGATAATGGTCAACTGCAACCCGGAGACTGTTTCCACCGATTACGATACCTCGGATAAATTGTATTTCGAGCCTCTAACCGTGGAAGACGTGTTAAGTATTTATGAAAAGGAAAAACCGGAAGGCGCTATTGTTCAGTTCGGTGGCCAGACGCCGCTGAACATTGCCAATGAACTGGCGGAGGCCGGTGTTAATATTCTGGGGACTTCACCCGAATCTATTGACCTTGCCGAAGACAGAGACAGGTTCCGTCATAGAATGGAGGAATTGGGCATACCCATGCCGGCTTCAGGCATGGCGATTAATATGGAGGAGGCGCTTGATGTGGCCCGGCAGATAGGCTATCCCCTGATGGTGCGGCCGTCTTATGTGCTCGGGGGGCGGGGTATGGAGGTGGTCTATGACGAGGATATGCTCCGGGAATACGTAGCGGCGGCGGTGGGTGTTACTCCCGACCGCCCCATCCTCATTGATAAGTTCCTGGAGAACGCCATTGAAGCCGAAGCCGATGCCATAGCCGACAGCACTGATGCCTTCGTACCGGCCATCATGCAGCATATCGAGCTGGCGGGGATACATTCGGGGGACTCCGCCTGTGTCATACCTCCCGTAAGCCTGGCGCAGGAACATATCGATACGATTAACATGTACACGAAAAAGATTGCCCGGGAGCTAAACATAGTGGGGCTGATGAACATGCAGTACGCCATTGCCCATAATACCGTATATGTACTGGAAGCCAACCCCCGGGCTTCCCGTACCGTCCCGATAGTGTCGAAGGTGTGTAATGTATCCATGGCGCGTATTGCCACGCAGCTAATGCTGGGCAGGCGGCTGAGCGAACTCAACCTCAAACCGCTGGTAGTACCCCACTTCGGGGTTAAGGAATCCGTCTTTCCATTTAATATGCTGCCCGAGGTAGACCCGTTACTCGGACCGGAGATGCGCTCGACGGGTGAGGTGCTTGGTATTGCCGATACTTTCGGTCTGGCCTATTTCAAGGCGCAGCAGGCGGCGCGGCAATCCCTGCCATCGGAAGGAACCGTGTTGATAACGGTCTCGCCTAAAGATAGACCGGCCGTCTATGATGTTGCCCGGCAGTTTGCTGAACTGGGTTTTAAGATACTGGCAACGCAGGGTACTCACGAATTCCTGGCCGGTAAAGGCACCAATACGGAACTGATACTGAAAATGTACGAGGGGCGGCCCAACATTGTTGATGCTATCATGAACGGTGAGATTCAATTAGTCATCAACACGCCCAGTGGCAAGCTGAGTCAATATGACGATTCTTATATACGGAAGACAGCCATAAAATACAAGTTGCCCTACATAACCACACTGGCGGCCGCTACGGCAGCCGCAAAGGGCATAATGGAGTATCGCCGGGCGAAGTCAGGCGTGAAATCGTTGCAGAGCTATCATGCCGATATCAAATAGTTAGGCGTGTTGTTGTGACCGCCGCCGGGACCTCAACAAAACCAGAGTAACCGCCCCTCCCAGTACTACCAGCACAATTGAAATAAACCACCAGTCCAGCCCGATTCCCTTATCAGGTATATTATCAAGCAGTGTCTTGGCGGTTGAAGCTTCAGCTTGTCCCACTATTACTGGCAGCGACAGCGCCTGATGCTCCACAGCTGGTATGTCCCCGTCGAGATAATATGTGAGGTCGCCCAGGATGTTAAAACTACCTTCCTCACTTGCTCTCATGTACACGTTTATCTCTCGGCTATCTCCCGGCTCTATGCTGTAACTGGCAGTGTACCGTCCCTGCTCATCTTTGATAAATTCAGTTGAGGTAACACCTATCTCAGAAGGGACTTGTAAGACCAACTCTACTGTCATGCTTGGGTTATTTTCGGGATTAATCGCCTGAAAATTAAATACGATATTCTGACCAAGAGTGATATTGTTATCCTGACTATTGATATGAATACTTGGCTCTTGTAGCTCCGGACTTATTTGGTCAACCGGGGCAGGCTGGGGTCCAGAAGCATATTGTTGAGAGACTGAAAAAGTGATTTCCTTCTCATTATTAGATTCATCGGTCTCAATAACGTAATTGTCACCATCGGCAACTGCCTTGATATCAGCTGGGTCTGCCTGAGCCGTCCACGTAAAAGTCTGGGTCACGGCGGCGCCAGCATCTATCTCTTGAATATTCTCACAACCTGTGGAAGATCCGTCAACATAGAAGCAGACATTGGAGGAACCGGCTCTACCGCTACCCTGGTTCCCTATAATGACCGTAAATGTTACGGTACTGTTTTCTGACGTGTTTTCTGGTGACCAGGTTATCGTCTCGATGACGAGGTCAGGAGGAGGCAGGGTTAGCACCTTCTCATTATTGTCCTCGTTAATCTCAGGGACCTGTCCCTGCATATCAGCAACTGCCTTAATGGTGTGTGGACCCGACTGAGCCGTCCACGTAAAAGTCTGGGTTACGGCAGCGCCAGCATCCATCTCTTGAATATTGTGGTAACCTCGGGAAGAGCCATCAACGTAGTAAGCAACACGAGAGAGGTTGGCCCTCTCATTGCCCTGGTTCTCGATATTCACCGTAAAGGTTACTTCAGTCCCTTCCGAGGGATTTTCCGGTGACCAGGTTATGTCGCTGATGACGAAATCGGGAGCGGAGACTGACAGGGCTACCGACTTCTCATTGTTGTTCTCGTCAATCTCAGTTATGTCACTGTTAGAGTCGACAACTACCTTGAAGGTATGTGAGCCTGCCTGAGCCGCCCAGGTGAAGGTCTCCGTGGCTGTGGCACCGGCGCTTATTTGATTAATATCGGCTGAAACCTGGCAGGTGTCGTCAATATAGTAGGCGAGACGGGAAGAGCCAGCCGACACGCTACCCTGATTTTTGATGGTCACCGTGAAGGTTACGGTGTCCCCTACTGATGGATACTCCGGCGACCAGGCGATACTCTGAACAGTAAGGTCACATAAGGTAAGGGTGGAGGTGGATACCGTTATCGTCTGCGCATTGTTGGATTCGTCGCTCTCGTCAACGAAGTTATCCCCATCAGCAATTACCTTGATGTCGTGTGAGCCTGCCTGCGCCGTCCAGTTAAAAGCACTGTTTACTGAAGCGCCAGCGCTTATCCCCGCCACATCCTGCCACGCCCGATAGATGCCATCAATGTACAGGTGGACACGGAAGAAACCAGCTTCGCTTCTGCCCTGGTTCTTTACGGTTATGTTGAAGGTTACCATGTGTGCGGGTAGCAGAGTTGTCGGTGACCAGGTAACATCCTGAATGATGAGGTCAGGAGCCACGGCTGGCAGGACTACCGTCTTGGCGTTGTTGGCCTCGTCACTCTCCGTAATCCGGCTGTTGTAGTCAACAACCGCCTTGATGTCGTGTGAGCCTGCCCGAGCTATCCAGATAAAGGTCTCCGTAGCTGTGGCACCGATGTCCATCAGGGGGACAAATATAGAGGTCTGATAGGTGTTGTCAATGTAGCAAACCACATCAGAATAGCCAGCTTTGCCATTGCCCTGGTTCTTTATGGTCACGGTAAAGGTTATATCAGTACCTTCCGAGGGATTTTCCGGTGACCAGGTTATGCCGCTGACGACAAGGTCGGGAGCGGCGGTGGCATAGGTAACGGTCTTCTCATTGTTGGTCTCATCGCTCTCGGTAACCTGACCCAGTACGTCGGCAACTGCTTTAAGGGTATGTGAGCCTGCCAGAGCCTTCCAGGTGAATGTCACTGGCACGACAGCGCCAGCCTCTATTTTCAGAATGTGCTTGTAATCTCTGGAAAAGCCGTCAATGTATAAATCAACATGGGAGGTAAGCGCTTTCATGGTGCCCTGGTTTTTAACAGCCACCGTAAAATCCACCCGGTCCCCTATCGAGGGGTTTTCTGGCGACCAGGTTATCGCCTCGATGATGAGGTCAGGAGCCAGAACTGAGAAGGCAAATATCTTCTCATTGTTGGCCTCGTCACTCTCGTCAACGCTGTTTTCAAAGTCGGCAACCGCCTTGATGGCTTGTGAGCCTGCCCGGGCAGTCCAGGCAAAGGTCCTGGTAGCTGCGGCACCGGCGTCTAATTGATTAGCAAAGGTTGAAGCCTGGTAGGTGTCATCAATGTAGTAAGCAACACGAGAATAACCAGCCGGGACACTACCCTGGTTCTTGATGGTCACCGTGAACGTCACCGTATCCCCTATTGACGGCATTTCCGGCGACCAGGTTATTGTCTCAATGATGAGGTCAGGGGCAGATGTTGACAGGGCTACTGTGCTGCCTGATATTGAAGTCAGAGCACCAACGCCTGTTAATAGAGACAATACCGCGGCTACACCCAGCAGAACCCGGCGTTTGTATTCTCGCATCGCTATAACCTTCACGTGTCGGTTGATTATAGAATATCCCGATAGACCCAATAGCAACAGGGTTTTAACACGGATTTAGGAACGGTGCTATCACCCATTTCGAGGCGCTGAGAAGTTCCGCATGTGGCAGGTTGAGTACGAGTTCAGGGCAGCTTTCAGGCCGGGGAATGAAAATGAGCTTTTATCTGACGCTCTCAGCCAGGTCCTGTCGGCTGGTCATCGCCGCTGCCGTCTCCAGGAATTCCTTCAATGAGGCGCTCTGGTCTCTAAGCTTCCTTAACTCGACTCCGATGGGGCTTATAGAAGTAGGTCTGTCTCCATAGGCGCCATGAAAGGCAAAGTAGGCCTGATTCAGCTTCCTGATATAATAGCCCTTGGTGGCCAGATACTGCCTTTTCTGCTCCATGAATTCCTCAGCCTGTTCAACTTCTCCCCGGGCCAGGTAGTTATCAACGGCTCTCCGGATTTCTCGCATCTCCTTATCAAAGTCAAACGCCGGTTCTGCCTTTTCCGGCATGGGGTTGCCCGTTTCGCTTCCAGCGTAATATTTTCCATAGATGCTAGCTCCGATTTCCCTGCTGACGATACCGGCCAGGGTTTCGTTCATGGTGGCAATCTCATAGTTACGGCGGATACCGGTTAAGTCCATAAGATAGAGGAATCCCAGTGGCTTGAAGGCCAGGTACTGGTGCAGCCATTCCTCAGTAGCCGCATCAAGGGTAAAGCGGAGGTCACCCTTGTCAGTGACAAAGCTGGGATAGGTAGCCAGGCCACCCAGCCCGACCACCAGTGAAGAGACACCCAGCTTATCAACCTTATCTTCAACGCTTTCCATAGCCTCCAGGCTCATGTCGGGCAGGAGGGTCACCTCTCTCAGGCTGTCTATCCTGTCCCGGGGTGAAACGACGAGCAGGTGCGGCGGTCTCTCCATCTCGAAATTCACCGGCGGGAAGCTAATATCCGCTATGTATTTATCCAGCGGATTGAAAATGCCCTGCTGATATAATGCCTCTCTTATCTGCCTCTCCAGCAGTCTCTCGACATTATCGACGGCGGCCGCATTCTGCTGCTGTAACCGGACTAATTCAGCTTCAAGCGAAGCCAGGTTACCCGTGTTGCCTGCCTTGATGGCGGCTATCTCTGACTCTAATCTCTTTATCTGCCCAACAGCCGCGAAATATTCAACAACCTCGATGACACCGCCGTAGGTTTCCTTTTGCCGGTCACCGAAGGCTTTTCTTACCTCTTCGCTTAGGGTATTAAGCTCCCACTTAGCAATGCTGAACAAATACGGCCGGGTAATTTCCCTCAGGCTTCTATCGAAATCCTGACCGGGAGCACAGCCCGTGCCAAGCGAACAGAGCCAGAACGTTGCTACAAGCACCAGTCTGGCTAATGATTGGGGTCTGCTCAACTTAATTCCCCAAAATAATCTCAGGACGGGCAGCGGTTGTCAGGCAGGACATAACCATGAATAACTATTCCTGCGCTTTTACCTTTGCCCGTGCCACTATCTGAGAAAGGGTTTCTCCTGTCTTCTGGCTGATGACGATATCGGCATAGTGGTCATGGGGTGTTGGCGTCAGATTAAGTATAACCAGTCTGGCGCCACTCCTTTTCGCCGTTACCGGCATCTGCGCCGCCGGGTAGACCACCAGTGATGAACCGGCAGCCAGGAAAAGGTCACAACTGGACGACCTGTTCTCGGCTTCAAGCGTTTCCCGCTCGGGCATTGACTGACCGAAGGCAATTGTCGCCGGCTTCAGGATGCCGTTACAGCTATCACAACGGGGGACATTCTCTCCGGCCAGCATCTTATCATGAACATGGCCCCTCGGGTATCTTTTCCGGCAATCGAGGCAATCAACCCACTGCATGGTGCCGTGTACTTCTATCACCAGTTCATCAGGGACACCGGCTTTCTGGTGCAGACCGTCGGTATTCTGTGTAATGACACAGTCCAGCTTGCCCATATTATAAAGGTCGGTAACGGCATAATGACCGCTATTGGGCTGGGCGTCTCTTATCGTTTCCCACATCATTTTGTGCATACGCCAGTACTTCTCTCTGATTTCCTCGCTCCTTATGAAATTCTGGTAGTTAAGTTCATTGGGGTCGAATTTATCCCAGACACCACCCGGACTGCGGAAATCAGGGACGCCCGACTCGGTGCTGAAACCGGCACCGGTGAAGACAACAATTTTTTTCGATTGCAGAATCATATCAGCTACGGCGTCAACTGGCTCCATCTATAACCTCCATATCAAAAACTAAAAATTTGGTAAAAATAGGACTGTTTGCAAACTTACTCCACCTATTGGAAACAGAGGATAAATCCTTTTTAACCATCCAGGCTTTCGATAAATCGATTATGAGTGTTGGGGTTCCATGTATAATTCATTATTGTCACACCTCTTTGCTATCGTTTATAGGATTCGAACGATTCATTGAGTTCAATAATAACATCACCCACTTTGCGGGGTCTTGTTACTTTTACCACCGCAGATGCCTCCAGAAGCCTTACAAATGTTGTATGACCGTATGTGCGATAATTGAAACTTGGATCTAATCTTTGTATTGTCGAGTGCAGTTTACTGCCTAATACTCTTCCGTTTTCATCTTCAGATGCCCGAAAACCACGTAATAATAACTCGTCTACAGGAGGCATTTCAGGTATTTGAGACGGTACATCGAAATCAGCTTGATCCAAAAAGAAATAGCGGTCACAGGATCTTACTAGGTTACTGGACTTAGTCTCTTTTCTACCAGCACCAATTACTACCTTACCTGCCGACCTTAATTTATTTATTAGAGGAATGAAATCAGTATCTGATGAAACAATTACAAAAGTATCAACGGTTGACTGAAATAGTAATTCAGTTGCATCAATTGTAAGACGTATATCACTCGAATTTTTCCCGCTTTTAGTTGACCGATATATAAGAATTGGTTCAATACCAAGTTCAAATAACTGTTCCCGTGGTATCTTCGAGCTCGACCAATCTGCGTAAGCTCTTTTAATGATTATGCGGCCAATATCAGATAAAGCATCAAAAAGTCCCTGTATTGTATTTATGCCGACATTCTCAAAGTCAATTAATACAGCGATCTGGCTTTCGGTTGATACCTTTTCCGTACTCATAATTTCATCTCCATTTCAACTCACGCAGCTTTCGAACCTGATTTCAGCATCGCCTGGTCTAATGTTATAATAATACGACAGGACTGAGATGTAAAATTTGCAAGGACATGAAAGACTACTACGAGATTCTCGGTGTTCCCGAAGATTGCCCTGATGCTGATATCAGGAAGGCCTTCAGAAAGCTTGCCTTCCGGTATCACCCTGATACCAACCCCGGCAATGAGAAGTGGGCCGAGGAGAAATTCAAGGCGATAAATGAGGCTTACGGTGTGCTCGGGGATAAGGCCAAGAGAAGGCAGTATGATGCGGTGCGTAAAGGACAGTTTGCCGGCGCCGGTTATGGCACCGGGGGCTTCCAGTATTCCCAGCAGGACATATTCAACGGCATCTTCGCTAACCGGGCTATGTTTGACGAGATGAACCGGATGTTTGCCCAGGCCGGGCTCAGATTTGACCAGGACTTTCTAAATCGCGTCTTTTTTGCCGGCAGGGGCTTCAACTTCCAGTTCTTTACCAGTCCCGGCGGAGCCGGTAAAGGCTTTTACGGCAGCCAGGCTACCTATCAGCAGCCTCCCTATGTTCCTACCCGCAAACCAGGCTGGATGGAAAGACTTTTAGCCAGGATAGTAACCAGGGTCGCCAAATCCGTGCTTAACAGGCTCTTAAATGTTCAGTATGAGGCTTTACCCAGGCACCAGCTTGACCACCACGTTACCCTTGAGATTACCCCGGCGGAAGCGACTGCCGGTGGTGAGAAGCGAGTCACGTATAAACGGGGTGGCCAGGTAAAAAATTTAATGGTAAAGCTACCTTCGGGGGTTAAGACAGGGACCAGAATCAGGCTTAGAGGCATGGGGATGACAGCCGGCAAGAAATCCGGCGACCTTTACCTGCATGTACAGATTGGTGACGTTTCCTCCAGCTAGCTCACCCGCACCACGGCTTTAGCCAGCTCCCAGGCATACTCATAGAGGTGCAGGCCCTTGCTCAGGGCAACAAGCTCACCATCTTCAACTCCAATTTCGCTGGCCATATATTCCTTCAGGAGCTGAATCGCCGCCAGATTTGAGGGAAAGCCCGCCCACAGGTCCCACGACCGGAAATAAGCAATAAATTTAAGCTTACCCTTGTGGACCCTGGTGTCTATCATTCTCAGGCACGGGGGGTCATCCTGATAGATAGACTGAGCATCACCTACAGCCATAAAGGCCTGATTGGTATTATAGCCGTCCTCCCGGTACATCTTGATTACTTCGGCTATCTGTTTCTCCAGATACTGCCCGTAGGTATATTGCTCTCCCTCCTTCCGGTGTGCTGTCATCAGATAGGGCAGATAGCTTTCCACATACTCCATGGTGCTGGGTGGGGGGACACCCTGGGGTACATCGGGTATCAACGGCCTTGCCCCCGGGTAATTTACCTGAACAACGGCTAATTCCAGCTCCTTGCGTCTCTGTCCGGCATAGCTCCCGCGGTCAATTTTATACTCGTAGCCATCGGTCAGAGTTCTGCTCAGGCAGAGAAACCATGCCTCAGAAAGGTCTCTGGCATCTATTACTGAAATCTCCATCAAAAATCCTTTTGCCCGGTCACCCAATTGTCCAGTTACACTATTGCCGAGATTGCTCTCTTACCTGCACTCCCCCTTCCCTTGCTAAGGGAAGGGGGTCAGGGGGATAGGTTCCTAAACAATCTCTATTTTCTTCTCCTGACCAGTGAGAAGAATCTGTCCTGATACTCTTCAAACACACCCCAGCGGTTAAGCTCCTGTTCCAGTTCATAAGCCGCTCTCTCGCCCCGGGCAACCTGTCCAAAAAGCTCCTCGATTCTCTGCCTGGCGCCAACCGGGATGCCGCCGTGACTCATGCCAAGCAGTCCCCTTGAACCAAGCTGGGATATATTGCTGGGCAGGGAGCGGCTGGTAATCTCATAGACAAACTTGAGCAGAGATACGTCCCAGAGTTCGTCCTGTCCCTTGATAATGGAAGCCAGTGGGTCACCCTTTTTATCAATCTCATCATTGAGCCTGTCCACAACGGCTGACCAGTTCTCCGAGACTATGTTAAGCCCTCTGGGTTCATTCTTGTAGGTGTAAAAAAGCCCGGGGGCATCGGCGCCATGCATCTTAAGTAGCATCTCGAAGTACCTCCTGGCATCGTAGCTGAAACCCTCCAGACGTGAAAGATAATAGGGCGTCACAATCTTTGGCCTGTCGGCAATAACCCTGCCCTCTCTAATTACCGTTTCGTTGATATCACTCACCAGCTCCGAGTAAGCCGGCTCCGTGACCAGATAGTAGTATACGTTGGTGATACCGAATGTTGACAGGTGCTGCCTGGGAGGCCTCAGTATCTCGGTATGGCGGGCAGCGTATTCAATTCTGTCATCGTTAATATCCATGATTTTTCTAAGCGATAGCGGCTAGTTCCTGCTTGTATTCGTCCAGAAGTTTGAGGTACTGTGAGTCCATCTGAGCCTGAAGCTTCTGCCACTCCTCCTGGAATTGCGGCTGTTTTTCCACATCTATCTTCAACTTAGCATTGATGCCCGTCTGCTGCTGAATTGCCTGCTGTATCTTGACTTCAAATTCGGCCTTCAATGATTCGTAAGCCTGCCTTTTTTGTTGCTCTCCCTGCTGGGTATAGTGGTCCAGGACATGCCTAATCTTGCTGTATACATTTTCCACAGCCACCTTGTCGCTCTTTAAGGTCTTCAGGCCTTCCATAGCCTTTTTATTGTTTCTCTTGGCGAAATCGTTCTTGGGCAGGCCTATGTTTCTCATGAGAATATCACTGGCACCCTCTGTGATATATTTCTTCGCCTTTGCCTCGTACCTGCCAAGCTCAGAGGCCAGATTGCAATCTTCTTTAACATACCGGGCAGCCAGTTTTTCCCCCTCCGGAACGTATTTCCATTTCAGGCGTTCCTCTTCGGTAACTTCACCCAGCTTCTCCAGCTTTTCCCTGGCTATTTCGGCAGCACTCTTTATTTCACCCATTTTGTCCTCCCACCATGCCCTGATATAAACATTCCAGCTACTAATATTATACTATAACGTTCAATACTACCGAAATACAGGTTCTGTTTGCAACTGGTTGATTACTTTGCCTCATCTCCGTGATATTTGACAACCCACCCCCTTTATCCCCTTCGGTTTCTATCTTTTCCCACCCTGCCACCCTCGCATCACCCACGGCTTAGCTCGTAAACAGCCCCCCTTTGTCCCCCTCTCCGCAGGCTACTCCCCCTTTTCTTTTCCCCACCCCAAGCCCCCCACCACAGCTTTTTTCTTCCCAC
>CAYWRT010000017.1:0-19286 GCA_964460815.1 uncultured Dehalococcoidaceae bacterium | reverse complement strand
AATAGCCTTTTGCTCTTGATAGGCTCGCGGAGAGATTCTGGAGTGCTTTTACGAGGACCTAGAGGGAAAACGTGCACGAAAGTTTTGCCTTTCGTACCTCTCGGCCAAAGGAGAGGGGGAGAAAAAGAAAGAGGGGCTAGCGCCCCTCTTAAACACCCTTTTTCTATGTTTGTCCATAAGTGGGAGTGACCTTGAGGGTTGGTGGGAAGAAAATTAAATATACTTTGCCATCTTTGACCACTATAACTTGGCACTGATAGAATAATCTTATGACAATAAGTCCCGAAATCTCAAGCCTCATAGATGAAATCAGGAACGATAAAATACACGGTGCCAGTCAGCTTGCCAGACAGGCGGTGCAGGTTTTAAGGATTACCGCTGAGCGCAGCCAGGCAGAGAGTGTTGACAGGTTTCTAATCGAATTGGGGGAGGTGGGGGAGGGGCTTATGTCAGCCCGTCCCGCCATGGCACCGGTTTATAATATTACCAGGCACCTGCTTAGGGCAGTTTCCGAAAAATCATCGGGGATGGAGCTGGCTGCCATCAGGCAGCTCACCGTCATCAAGGCAGATGAAGCCATTGGTGATTCGCAACGGGCGGTAGCCCGGATTGCTCAACATGGCTCCGGACTAATCAACGACAGCGACAGAGTCATGACCCACAGTTATAGTTCAACGGTGATGGAGATGCTGAAAGTGGCTCGTGCCAGACACAATAATGTCGAGGTAATAACGACCCGCTCGGGGCCGGGTCGTACCGGCGAGGGGATTGCCGGTGAACTCGGGCGCCTCGGGGTAGCGGTTACCTTTATTGATGATACTGCTGCGGGACTTTACGTAACAACCGCAAATAAGGTAATGGTCGGTGCCGACAGGATATGTGCCGATGGCAGGTTGATAAACGGAGTGGGCACTTATCCGCTGGCACTGATTGCGGAAAAAGCCGGCATTCATTTTTACGTGCTGTGTGAGACGCTTAAATTTGACGCCAGGTTGAGCGGCAGTGATGTTGACCTGGAAGAGAAAGAATCTTCTGAGGTAGTTGAGCCGGGAAGGCTCCCGCCGGAGGTCAGGGTGAAAAACCCCTACTTCGATATTACGCCGCTGGAACTGATTACCGGAATAGTTACCGAAAACGGGTTGCTAAGACCGGAAGAAGTTATTAAGTATATGAAAGAGTGCCCAGATTTAAAATAGACAGCTACTGCCATACCCGGTCCAGGGTTTCCCTGAGCCTGGGCACTGTGTGGTAATTAATCATTTCCTCGGGCTTTATCCATTTAGCCTCTTTATGCTCCCAGTCAATCCTGATTTTATCCCGGTCTCTGATGCGGAACAGGTAGGGATGGACTACCCACCTGACGCCAAGCTCCTCATCGGCAGTTGACAGCGGCTTTCCCTTTCTTATCAGCTCAACGTCGTCCCGGCTCAGCCTCGTTTCTTCCTCTATCTCCACCAGGGCCTGCTCATCGGGCGCCGCCTCCACATAGCCGCTGACCCCCGCCCATCTTCCCCGGTAGCTGCCCACCTGCTGGCTGCGCCGCAAAATCAGTATCTCACCATCAGATTCAAGAAAGCAGGTGACGACCTTCTTTTCTTCAAGGCTATTTATCTACCTCACCCCCTTTATCCCCCTCTCCTATCAAGGAGAGGGGGAAATGACTTTGAGAGGGGCTGGTGCCCCTCTCCGCTGGCTACTCCCACTTGAGGGTGGGGATAAAACTACGGGATAAGCCGCAGATGATGCGAGGGTGGCTTGGGTGGGAAAAGATAAAATGGACTTTATCCCTCTATAAATCCCCGTAAACATATTTGGGTGCTTGGCCTCTCTTTAACTCTCCCTTTTTGGTCGGCTGTTCAGTCTTTAGCTATCAGGAGGGACAGTCCCGAGGGCGGGCCTGGGTGGGAAGAAAGAACTATCAAATAGTTTTCTAAAACCTAATCTGCTCTTAAGCGCCCCCCAGGCCTATCAGATATTCCTTCAACCAGCTTAAGGCTGCCTCGGCGGCGCTCCGTTTGTTCTGCTCGCGGTCTCCGTGAAATTCATGCCTATGGCTGAAGGCTCCGCCCTGATGGGCCAGACCCAGATAGAAAAGCCCTACCGGTTTGTCCGGGGTAGCCCCGGCAGGCCCGGCAATGCCGGTATCCGCCAGACATATATCCACCGCCAGTAACCTTCTACCCCCCAGCGCCATCTCCTCAGCCACCCGATGGCTTACGGCGCCATACTTTTCGATGGTGCCGGCCTTGACGCCGACAACCTTAATCTTGGTCTCATTGCTGTAGGCGGTTACCGACCCCTTATAGTAATCGGAGCTGCCGGGGACATTGGTTATCAGGTGGGATATCAGACCGCCGGTAGCCGACTCCACCGCTCCCAGTGTCAGCCCCTTGCGGCGCAGTAAATCCCCAATTTCCTGTTCCAGACTGGCCATGTGCTTTCCCCTAGATATACCTCCCCATCAGGCTGAATATCAGTTCGTCGCTGACGCCACCGCCGTCCTGACCGAGCCTGTCGATGGCCCGTTTGACCTCATCATACCGGAGAGCGTCATTCATGTCATCAATCCTGTTATATATGCCGAGCCTCCGGCCCAGTTTGAAATTATCCCTCTCTTCAGGCGGCAGAGCCTGAAAGCGGCTGATGACAGCTAGCATCTTCTCCTTGTCCTCGGGCAGCTTGCCCTCAACCTCCTGAAGCAGATTGATAATATGGTCGCTGACAAAACTGGAGTGGCACTCAAGGTTCTCAATCAGCAGCTTCTCCTCTTCAACAATCTCCTCATCCGTTGACCGGGTAAAATTGCCGTTTATCACATCATCATATAAAGGCATCCCTGTCCGGATGGTCATGGTTCTGACCCGGATAAAATCGGGGTTAATTTCATTCAGCACCCTGGCTGTCTCTGTGGCATGCTCCCGCCACATCTTCCTGCCGCCCATGCCCAGAATCACATACTCGCTCAGCGAGATGCCGGATGCCACCACGTTCCTGCCACCGGTGATATGGTCGGCGGCGGTAACCCCTTTATCCATAAGTTGGAGCACCGGGTCATAGCCTGACTCCAGACCGATATGAAGACGGGAGAGCCCGGCTTCACGTAGCGCTACCAGCTCGTCAACACTCTTTTTCGCCGCTGTCTTTGACCTGGCGTAGCTGGTTATGCGGCTGATACCGGGGAAGGTCTCCTTCAGGTACTTTATGACCTCAACCAGCTCACCGGTTCTCATAATCAAGGTATTGGCGTCCTGCAGAAAGGCGTTTTCACCGCCGGCATACAGCCAGAGAGCCACATTGCGATAGGCATCATTAGGTGGATGATTACACACCATGGCAGCCGCTTCCCGGAGACTGCCGCCGTAGCCGGATTTCCAGGCAAGCCCGCTTATTTTATCCTTAATGGCCCTGGCCGTCCTTATATCCTGCTTTATCTCCTCCACCGACCTCAGCTGGAATTTTTGCCCTTTATAGATGGGACAGAACCGGCAGCGGTTCCATGGGCAATTTCGGGTAACACGGATGAGCAGGGAATAGGCCTCGCTCGGCGGCCTGATTGGCCCCAGCTCAAAAGACTCTGTCAACGTTCCTGTCATAGCCACCTGAGGACATTTTCCTTGATGAAGTCAAAGTTCTGCTTGACCTTCTCGGTGCCGGTCACAATGTCCATATGCCCGGGAAGCAAATACTCAACCTCCAGCTGTGATAGCCTATCAATGGACTCTTTCAGCTCATCGGCATTGCCGCCGGGAAGGTCAACCCGGCCGGTATTATGGTCAAATAACACGTCCCCGCAAATCAGTACTCCGGCCTGCCGGCAGTAAAAGCAGACGCAGTCCGGAGAATGCCCGGGGGTGTGGATTAGCTCAAATTCCATATCTCCGGTACTTAACCGGTCATTGTCCAGACAGGCATCTTCCTTGAACTCCGTCGGGGGCAGACCAAAAAAACCGGCTCCTTCGATAACAACCATGTTGTAGAATTTTTTCTGGAGCGGATGAATGGCGATTTTGGCTCCGGAGATTTGTTTAAAGGCTTCATTGGCGCCGCAATGGTCGCCGTGAAGGTGTGTGTTCGTGATAATATTTAAGCTCTTCGGGTCAATGCCGTCTTTTTTTATACTATCTATCAGTGCGGGCAGGAACATAACAGCACCGGGGTCGATTATAATGCCGGGGCTGCCTGTAATTACATAGGTATTGCAGTCAAACATTCCCTGTTCTGGATAAAGATATAGATTATTTGTCAGCTTCATGCTATTATAAAAATTACCAGTTGTTCCCCTTTCATTATATAATATTCGGGGCGGGACGATAAATAAGGAAGGAGGTCCCACAATGGGAGTAATGGCCGCAATTGCCGGCGCTGTTGGCGGACTCTGCGCGGTGATGGGTATTATTATCGCCTTAGAAGTTGATGTGCCACTCGGTGACCAACTCACCTGGATGTTCTGGTTCGTACTATCAGCAATCTTGCTTTTGGCTTCTATTGCCCTGGCTGTGGGGCGTGGTGGTCAGGAGTAGCTGACGCCTCCTATCTTCGGGTAAAAAGAGGCTTGATTGACCGTAAACAGTCATGGTGACGCCAGTTGGCTGCGGTTGAGAGTTTGCCCCAATGCCGGCCGGAATGAGGTAGTCGGTTTTATCGACGGCGTTTTGCAGGTAAAAGTAGCGGCGCCGCCGGTTAAGGGTAAAGCTAACCGGGAACTCACCGCTTTCCTCAGTCAGGCGCTGGGTGTGGGCAGGTCTTCTCTGGCTATCATCAAGGGTCATACCAGTCGCAACAAGGTTATCGCCGTCGATGGCTTAAGCCAGGCGGACATTGTGAGCCGGCTGACTACTGAGTCTTCTTCCGGCGGCGCCACCAGGTAAAGTAGAGGATAACGCCGATAATTATCCACAGAGGGCTGAAATACCCTATCCAGATAAAGAAATCCGCCAGGAAACGGCCGAAGGAAGACAGACCATTCCAGGCACTTCTGGCGGTAGAGCCCGCATTCCAGCCGGGCAGGACATCAATGTAATTGTCCTTTTCTTCATCAGCCGTGTTGCCCCGGTCATCGGTTATCTTGAGGACAACAGTATAGCTACCTTCGGCTTTATAGTCATGAATCGGCCTCTCATCCGTGCTGGTGCTGCCGTCGCCGAAGTCCCACTCGTAGCTGTAGGGGGCAAAACCGCCGCCAATGGTGGGGTCAAAGCGGGTTTCCTCGCCCACTTTCAATGTCCTCTTGCTGGCAGTGAATCTGACATCGAGCTCCGCCTGCTCCAGGTGCACCTCAATCAGCGAGGTGGCCGAGGTTTGCTCCAGGTACTGCATGCGACCCTTGGTCTGCTCGATTTCACCCCTTGTTTCGGCAAGCTCGCGCTGAACTTCAAGTATCTCCTCAACCTTCCCCGCCTGTTTCATCAGTTCGAGCAACTGAGCCTCACTCGCCTCTAGGTTATGCAGTTTGGCACTCAGGTCAACATATTCCTCGGTGACATCTTTGCTGGAAGTGCTCTCTGAGTTCACCTCAACCGCCATCTGGCGCAGTGCCCCGACGGCATAATCAAATTGCTCGGCAGCCACCCGAATGGCTATAGTCCCCACCAGCCGGTCGCCTTCCCGCCAGCTGTTTGAAGAAACGACGTAGCCCTCAAGGCTATCGGCAAGTTTGGCAATCTCTTCTATGGCTCTGGCGACATCCGCCACCACCAGAGACATATCCCCGGTGCGCACAATCATGCGCTCCGTCGCCCATGACTCCCCCAGGTCCTCTTCTATTGGTACTGGCCTTGGTGTGGGGGCAGGAGTAGGAGTGGGTGTCGGGGTAGGAGTGGGAACAGGCTCAGGTATCACAATTTTAGGAGGTGAGGCCGATTCTGTTACTACTACACCCTCTCCATAACGGTCGTTAGCCGATTCCACGCCGGGCGTAGGTGGTGGTGAGCCACAGGCGACCATTCCTAGCAGAATAAAAGTCAGTATCACCCCTGTTATCAACCTTTTCATGAGAGCCTCCCGTTTATAATCCTTACTCTATAATATTATAACGCTAAAACAATGAAAAGGTTCGTCTGGAGCCGCCTAATTTTAAAAAAATATTTTACGGATAATGTTATGAGCCGCTGTTTTCGTAAACCCTTATCCTTCTCATTCTTAATATCAGGAAGACCTCTTTACCCACAGCCAGGTCCATTTCCTCAAATATATACTGTGGTATCTCCGCCATCAGGTTATTTTCGCCCACTTCAATCCCGATTCTAACGCTGTTTCTGGCCTGTTTGATGTCGGTGATAGTCCCCTGGAAGCAGTTTACGCCCAGTCCGGGCGGCTTGGTTTCGGATACATATATGTGACGGGGCAGAATGGCGACCTTCTGGATGGAACTGCCGTCATGGGGAACCACTATTTTTAATCCGCCGCAGCCAACCTCCATCACCCCCTGCCCTAGGTTGTGGCAGTAGTCGCAGTCAAGAATATTCGGTGCCCCGATGAAATCGGCAACTCTTTCACCCTGGGGATAGAAGAGCAGTCTTTCTGGCTCAGCCACCTGTTCCACACGCCCGTCATGGATAATGGCCATTCTATCCGCCATCTCCACAGCCTCCATGAGGTCGTGGGTCACATAGACGGTAGTAATCCCTAACCGGCGTTGCAGCTGTTTTAACTCGGTTCTTAAATACTTGGCGGTTTGGGCGTCCAGGCTTGATAGAGGCTCATCCAGGAGCAGTACTCTCGGTGACGAGGCGATGGCCCTGGCCAGAGCCACCCGCTGTCTTTCCCCGCCACTCAATTGTTTGGGGTGCCGTGAGGCGAGGTGTTTGATATTCACCAGTTTGAGCAATTCGTTTACTCTATCTTCGATGCGGTCTTGTGGCCACCTTCGGGCACTCAAGGAATAAGCTATATTGGCGGTGACATCAAGGTGGGGAAACAAGACCAGGCTCTGAAACAGGTAGCCCACCTCCCTTTTGTTCGCCGGCAGTTTATCCACGGGGATACCATCGAACAGCACCGACCCCTTGTAATCGGTCAGTCCCGCGATAATGTTAATCAGGGTGGTTTTACCGGCACCGTTGGAACCCAGGATAACCAGCAACTCTTTATCAAATATCTCAAGGTTCACATCCTGGCAAACGAATTTGCTTATATTCTTGAGTGTTATGGATGGCATATTACCTCCATTTGTTGGTCAATCTGGCTTCAAGATATTCAAAAAATTTTTCAAAGGTGAGGCACATTATAGCTAATACAATCAGACAAACAATGATAATGTCAATACGTATCAGGCTCTCCGCCTTCATGAGTAAGGCACCAATCCCGGTGGGGATGGCCACCATCTCGGCGGCGATTATCGTCCGCCAGGCCATCCCCGCCTCCAGCCTCAGCCCGGTGAATATATTGGGCAGGGCCAGCGGCATCACCACAGTAGCCAGAATCTTGCCATCCGATGCCCCCAGGGTCCTGGCTGCCTTGATATAGTCAATATCTACATTTCTGATGCCGGTAACTGTGTTGTAAAGGACAGGAAAGAAGGAACAGATAAATATCAGAGTAATTGGCAACATCTCGTTTATACCTATCCACAGCATCAGCAGGGGTATCCAGCCGAGAGTGGGGATAGGGTAAAAAAGACTGATAATAGGGTTTAACGCCCTGTCTATGGCTGTCCGCCACCCCATTATGGTTCCAACCACGATACCGGCTATGGAGCCGGCGCAGAAACCAATCAGAACCCTGACCAGGCTGCTCAGGAAATTATCGCCCAGTACCCCATTGGCGCTCAGGTAATAGAACTCCGCTACCACGGTAGAAAACGGGGGCAGGAAGAAATGACCCGGAAGTATATCAAGCCTGGCCACCAGTTCCCATATCGCCAGGAACACGGCTATGGGCAGTATCCCCCACCCGGGTCTGAATTTACGGAGCACCGTCACCCTCAAGGAACCTCAAATCAAGAATTTCCTCAGCCTTGAAGCTGCTCTTGATATAGCCCAGCTGGGCCAAGTAATCTATAGTAGCCTGCACCACTTCAGGGTCAATATCGGTGGTGAATTCCATCCGGCGTATAGAACGTAGCAGCACATCAGGGGTTATGGCTAAACTGGAGGCGACATCGGCTACCTCAGTCGGTAATATTTCACCACTGGTAGCCTGCAACTGCCTGGCCACAACCCCGGCCGCTTCTTCAGGGTGCTGATTAGCCCAGTCAGTGGCCCGTTGCGATACCTCTATCAGCTTCCGCACCACGGTTGGATGGTTATTGATTAGGTCTTCTTTAACTACAATAACGCTGCCCTGCATCTCAGGCCAGACATCCTGACTCATCAGCAGCATTTTAAAGCCAAACTCCTCAGCCATGGTCGCCCACTGCTCCGGCAGAACGGCGGCATCCAGTTGCCCCGTCGAGATAGCCAGAACCTGTTGGGGAGGATTCATCCGCTGCACGTTGCTCAATACTTTGCCCTCATCAAGACGGTAGGTATCTATTATCCTGTGGAGCAGGACGTCGACGGCACCGCCTTCTCTCACGCAGCCAAAGCGAATATCAGGCTTTTCCAGGTCTTTGACAGTTTTGATTCTTTCCGTATTGGCTACCAGACCGTAGCCGTACTTGTGGGTTCCGGCTACCACCTTTATGGGCACTCCGGCGTTGGCATAGGCATTGATGGCCGGCACCAGGCAGACATAAGCGACCTCAGTATCACCCCGGGCTAGAGCCGAAGCCAGAGCCATGCCCGTGGCATAGCTCTGATAAGCAGCCAGGTTCAGACCTTCCTCCTCAAACCATCCCTTGTCCTGACTGATATAAGCACAGGCGGCATGGTCCATAAATTCCACCGCCATCCCGATAGATGCCTTCTCTTCTTCCTGAGCACAGCCACCAGCCGCAATGAGAGTCAGCAAACCCACTAATGCTAATTTCAGTATCCTTATCATTTATAGTTTCCTATCAAGCTGATATCGCTGGCCCTTGAATATTTAAACGTTATATTATTATTGATATAGCGATAACCCAAAAAAATTATTTAATCTGCCTGAGCAACTCCTGGAATCTGGCGCGTTTTTCTTTGTACTCAGCGACTATTCGGTGCCCCTCCCCGGTCAATCGGGCGTAGCCTCCCCGTTCCCCTCCGGCGGATTTCTCGACAAGTGGTACTGGCGCCAGACGATTCATGGCTTCAATCCAGAGCCAGGCATTTCGGTAAGTCAGTTTCATCGATTTAGCTGCCGCCGATATTGAGCCAAGCTGGTCAATGCGTTCCAGCAGCGTTGCCCGGCCCCATCCCATAAATAGCTTGCCGTCCTTCTCCAGCCATACCTTGCTTCTCACCACTATGCCTGCTTCCGGCTGGAGGCCAGAGCGGGAGACATGCTTAACGCCAAAGTCTGGTATCCCGGTTTTAGCCATTCATCTGCTCCCCAAACTGCGGACATGCTGGACAACTTATATTACCAGCAATATAACGCTCTGTCAAGTCTAATGCATTATGCTCATTCTTCCACCGGGACCGGCACCTGCGATAAAATGTCGCCTATTACAGCCTCCGCCGATTGCCCTCTTAAGCGTGTCTCGGTCTTGAGCATGAGGCGATGTGCCAGAGTGGGAACGGCCAGATGCTTGACGTCATCCGGGATGACATAGCCCCGTCCGCGAATTGCAGCCAGACTTTGAGATGCCAGGTAAAGCCCCAGAGATGCCCGGGGACTGGCTCCCAGCTCGATACCAGGATGACCTCGAGTAGCCCTGGTAATAGCAATCATATAGCTGCGAACCGACTCCTCAATGTATACCTGGCGGCATAGCTTCTGGAGCTCCAGCAGTTCCTTGGCCCCGATGACACTTGTTAGATTATCCAGGGGATTTTCTTGCTGGAAGCGCAACAGAATAGTCCCCTCTTCATCTTCAGTGGGATAGCCCAGCTTGAGCCTCAATAGAAAGCGGTCGAGCTGCGCCTCAGGCAAAGGGAAGGTGCCCTGTAGCTCTACGGGGTTCTGGGTAGCTACGACCAGAAACGGGCGCGGTAAAGGCACTGTTTCCAGGTCTACGGTGACCTGCTGTTCCTGCATACATTCCAGCAGGCACGATTGGGTTCTCGGCGTAGCCCGGTTTATCTCGTCAACCAGCACCGTGTTAGCCATAACTGGTCCGGGACGGAACTCAAATTCCGAGGTCTTCTGGTTGAAGTAGTGGATACCGGTCACATCCGAGGGTAACAGGTCAGGGGTACACTGAATCCTCTGAAAACTGCCGCCCAGTGACCTGGCGGTGGCTTTGGCCAGCATCGTTTTCCCGATGCCGGGCACATCCTCAGCCAATATGTGGCCCTCGCATAGTAGCGCTACCAGAACCAGTTCGATTGTTTCCTGCTTACCGACGATGACCCTGCTCACGTTCTCTATGAATCTACCGGCTGCTTCTTTGATTTTTGATACCTCCGGGCGAACTCCCCTGGCTTCTGTATTCATTTATACTTATCTCCTATCCCCGAGTCTATTACCTGTTCATTGGCTTCAGGTCATTTTGTTTTACCTTGTGCCAGCTCTGCCTCAGCTGGCGTAGTTCATCTTCAGTCTGCGGCACCGTGCCATAGCGTGCCGAGACATACTGCTGAGTAATGAAAGCCAGTTCCTGCCGGGCTTCCGGCAGTAAATCTGCCAGCGTATGGAAATATTCGTGCGGGGTCTGAGATGTACGCCGGGGAAAGCCACTGGCGGCTGCCCAGCGCAGGAAACGGCGGTAGAGCTCGCGCACTGAAGCCGCCTCCGGCACAATTGAGCCAGATTTTTTTCTCCATGGGAATAGTAACCTGATGCCGAGTACCCTGAATATAATGCGTTTGAGAAAGCTCAGGAGGTCTGCCCTGAAGGCTCCCGGCATTGATTCATACTCCGCTCCCGCGGCGCCGGACAGCCTCCGGCGCAGCCAGCTAAAGATGCCGGAAGAAATGCGCCACAGAGCCACCAGGAAGAGGCCAACGAATAAGATGGTCCAGCCACTCTGCAGGCCACGGCGCACTGGCTCGGGCAGGCTCCATAGCTTAGACCATTCCGAGGGCTCCATTTCGGGCGTTACCGGCGCAGGTGGCGGCAACCCCGATGGCTCTGGCTGGGGCAAGAGGCTGATAATAAAGACTACCAGTTTCATAACCAGTCCCCAGAGCCACTTCAAGCCGTCGACAACAATCTGCAGCAAATCCGATGTTATCACCGAGCCAATGAGTAAGCCCAGCAGGATAATCACACCGATGCTGACCAGCAGCAGCCCCGACCAGTGCCCCTGATATAGCCCCGAAAGCCAGCTGGCACCCTCCAGAGCGTGGGATATGGATATTCCGGTTAAGGCAAATAGAAAGAAGACCAGGGTTACAGCCACAGAGTTAGAAACCTCCAGTTTTAATTGAGTGTTGACAAAGAAGGTGATAACAAGGATAACCAGCCCGAACTGGAATCTACTCACCAGTGACGTGAAGTTAACCGTAATATAAGCCAGATGTCTGCCCAGCCACCAGAGAACAGCAGTGCTGATAAGAATCAGGAGCTCTGGCCTGAAGGTGTACAGCAGGTCAGCTATGGCACGGGGAATGGCCAGGAGCCACGCCGTGTCCGACCAAGCCAGGCTGCCGAAAAGCTGGGCTTTAACGATGAGCAGCAAGGCGACTAACCAGACCAGCCAGCTGATGGTACGTAGACAGAACTCAGGCCACCGCAGCCGTTTAAGCAGCCTGTTAAAGCCAAAAGCTACCGGATAGAGAAAGAGAAGCCAGAAGTTAGAAAGACTGCCATCAGCCACCTTCCTGTTCAGTAGGTCAACAAGGGCATAGAGCCAGCAACCCTCTGTGCCTATGAGTGTTGCGTATAAAATACCTTGCCGCCAGTCCGGTTTCATTATCCTTCCCTGGAACTAATCGTCATCATGCCCTCGGGACTCCTGACATTATGCCAGGCAATAGAGTGGTCAATTTCTACTTCCGGTGGCTCACCAACCTGAAGCGCCAGAATTCTATGTCCCCTTTCCTTAAGGTCAGCAAGCAGTCCGGTCAGGGGTTCTGAAGGTGTTGAGAGTATAAAGGTGAGAGTTGTCCCCCAGGGTAGGCTCCTCAGCTCACTCTGCAGGAAGTCCTTAAAAGGGCTGCTGGGAGACGCCGTGACCTTAGCCAGAGCTTCCAGTATACAGATTAGTTGATTGACACCGCTACCCGGTGGAACTCTGGCTGATTCCCCGGAATCAGCCAGGCGGGTGTTGGCGAATAAGCCAACCAGACTGCCCTGCTCGGTGACATAACTAGCCACGGAGGCCGCCGTGCTGATAGCCAGTTCAAGGTCATCCTCAAGGTACCCGCCGTGTCGCTCAAAGCTGTCAATAGCCAGAAACAGCGCCATCTTTAGAGTGGTGGTTGGCTCGAAGACCTTCACCTGCAGGTTCTGGTGACGGGCGGTTGCCTTCCAGTGAATGTGTCTCAGGCTGTCATGGGGAGTATAGTCGCGCACTCCGATGGCGCGTGTCGGGTCCTCAAAGATGCGCCGCTCGGCGGTGGTGTCGCCCAATGGGTACAGCGAAGGTATGCCCAGCCGGGCGATGGGATAAATCCTGGGGTAAACGATAACATGCTCGATAAAAGGTTCAGTGACCGAGCGGGGGTAGAAACCGAAGATGTCTCCCGAAGTGACTGTAATCGGTCCTATTGTGTAGTAGCCGCGCTTGTGGCAATATAGGCGTTGTCGCCAGCTTGCCCGGGTATACCACAGCAGTGCCGTCGCCTTGCTTAAGAGTGCCGAGCCGGGTCGATTTCCCGGTGCCGGAGAGGCACCGTGGAGAAAGCCCGCGGGTACCTCATCTTCCACCTGTATCCAGGGGAGCGGTAATAACTTGTGATTATCCAGTTGTAGCTTTAATTCCAGGTACTCTCCGGGAAAAGTGCGCTGCCCGCTGAGAAGATGCTGACAATGAACGCCCTTCAGTGAGTACCGACTCCACAACTTGGATAATCCGGCGGCGGACAGCACCAGACCAAGCACGATTACTATCACAACCTGACCATACCAGGCAGCCAGCAATAGACCGGCCAGCATTGCCAGCAAACCAAATTTGCTGAGCAGATAACCGGCTGATTGAGTTGACAGGCCTTTCTCAATATTGGTGCTCTCAATATCAGGAGAACCCGTTGCCTCACCCCTTATACCAGTTTGGAGAATATATCTCTCAACTTGCCCGGTGAAAGCGATAATTCCTTATGGTCGGTCACCTGGCTTGTCGCTTAACTGTGGATTATGCTGAGATAACAACCGCAGTAGGAACCACCATATTCATTGCCATATTATAGACCAAACCCAGTGTAGTGTAAACTGAGGCCCCACCCGCCACCCACGAAGTTGGAGCGATGTTTACCTCTGGGTTAATGGGGTAGGATTAAAAAAGGAACAGGGGAGCATGGCCAATGCTCCCCTGATGCTCCGGTCTTCTTACCGGTAAGGCTTGGGCTCCTGAATAATGGCGTGCCTTTACTTGCTCAGCCAGGCCTCACCGAAAGTCCACCAGGAGGGAGACGGAAACTTGCCGAAATTGGTATCGTGAACGTAGTCGTGTTTGATATAACCGTTGACGAATGACCAGCAGGGAATTATTGTAGCGTCGTCGTATATCATCTTGGTTACTTCTTGAGCCGCGGCTTTCAGGCTATCAAAATCTATTTTATAAACTAGCTGTGAAGCCTTCTCCTGCAATTCTTCCGGTTTATACATGTCCTTGACTCGCGTGGCTTCTGCGCTGTAGTAACTACGCAGAAAACTGGCTAGATTCCCTGTGGGATGCCCCTGGCTTACATAGAGCAGACCAACATTACCACCTGTACCCATCCAGTATTCATTGTACTTGGGAGCAGACACTATGTTTAAGTCAAGGTCGATGCCCACATCCTTGAGGTAAGCCTGCACGGATAACAGCGGGTTTGTATCATGCCCCTCTCGTATGGTAACCTGGGTCTTGAAGCCGTTGGGGTAGCCTGCCTCCGTCAGCAGCTGCTTCGCCAGAGTCGGGTTATACGTGCGGCCCTTGAGGTCGGGGATATAGCCGCATGTCCACGTAGGAGAAGCCTGATACATCGCCTCCAGATAGCCTTTCCCAATTGTCTTCACTATCATTTCCTTGTCAATCGCATACTCTACTGCCTCGCGCACCCGCTTGTCGGCGAACGGGGAATCAGGGTTAGCACTATCTGGAAGAAGGCTGAACAGCCCAACCTTAGCAAGCTCTATGTTAAACCCCTTTCTCTCCAGGTCTGGCCCCATTATCTGCAATTCTTCCAGTATCAGTACATCCCCTTTTCCCGCCTGCAGGGCCATCGCCGCCGTCATGGGGTCTGCTATGAAGTTATATTTTATTCCGTCAAGGTAAGCTCTATTTCCCCAGTAGTCATCGAACCTCTCCATCTCCAGAGAGGTATCGCGCACAAAGCTCTTGAACTTGAATGGGCCTGTGCCTACCGGGTTGTATTTGGCCCACTCCACCCCGTTCGTATCGTATGCCGTTGGCGATATTATGGCGCCGGTCTCGGATGACAATCGAGTCAGTACCTCGTTGGTGAGTTCGTTGAGATTAAGTCGAACGGTGTAGTTGTCGATGACCTCTACCGATTCCCATTGTTGTACGTTTTGAGGCTTACTTTCCATATAGTGGTCCATGTTCCATTTAGCTGCCTCGGCGTTGAAATCTGTCCCGTCGTGGAACTTGACGCCCTTCCTCAAATTAAGGGTTATAGAGGGCCCGGCTTCATCGACTTCATAACTTTCAGCCAGTAGACCAACTACTTTCTCATCTTGGTCCAAAAGAAGCAGGTACTCGATAACGGGAAAGACCCACTTTATCTGGGGGCCGACCTGCTCCCAGGGAACGCCAAAAGCTGTGACTTGGGCGGTGGCCAGAATATTCAGGGTGCCGCCGTACTGCTGTGGCCCGGCTGGTGTTGGTGTCGGCGTTGGTGTCGGCGTGGGTGTCGGCGTCGGTGTCGGCGTCGGCGTGGGTGTCGGCGTCGGTGTCGGCGTCGGTGTCGGCGTTGGTGTTGGCGTGGGTGTCGGCGTGGGTTCTGGCTCGGCGCAGGCAGGTAGTAGCAGTGCCGCCAGCAGTATTAGAGTGATTATTGAAATTACCCAACGTCTCTTTTTCATTTTACCTCCTTGTTATTAAGCTCGACCTAAAGCAGCTATTTACCCGGCTATTAATTCATACCTTATCACCCACCTTTCGGGAGTTTATTTAAAATATATTATTAAATATAGCAGAATATTTAATAACGTTACAATTTTTTACTGTTTTTGTCAATAGCCCGGACACTCTATTTTAGATTGTTATGGAAGGGTTTGTCAAAGAAATCTGCTAGTGTAACTCGGAGGGGACATTTATCCGGGGCAGGGGATATTCTGAGGGAGCAGGTTTGGAAGGCCGAAACTCGATGAAACCAGGCTGGAATTCCGAGGTTTGCCGTGTTGACAGGGTATTTGGGGAGTGCTACTCTATGAGCATTGGAAAGTTCGGCGTAATGAACTTTTAGAGCCCGGGTAATGTAATCTCTTTGGCATGCAAATAAAATAACAGGCAAGAGGAGGTAAGTAAGTGCATTACGAGGAATTGATAAGAGAGCACGCTCCCAAATGGCCCTATCCGGTACACTACGGTAAAGAGAATGAGGTGAGTTGTGATGTCCTGGTACTCGGTGGCGGGATAGCGGGGTGCTGGGCTTCTATAGGCGCCATTAAGGAGGGTGCCAGGGTTGTTCTGGTTGAGAAGGGGGCCACGAAAACGAGTGGCAGTGGCGGCGGCGGGCTTGACGAGTGGTACTGCGCTAATACCAACCCCGCCTGCAAGGTCTCTCCTGAGGAGTGGACCGAGGCGAATCTGGAGATTTTCAGCGGGTGGCGGTGTGGCATCACCACATACATTCAATGCCGTGAGAGCTATGACTGCCTTCTGGAGATGGAGAAGATAGGTGTTAAGATCAGAGACTCGGAGGACGAGTTCAGGGGCGCCCCGTTCCGGGACGAAAAGACCAAGTTCCTGTTCTGCCATGATTACGAGAACAAATACAATATTCGCGTCTGGGGAACCAATATCAAGCCATCGCTGTATAATGAATGCAAGCGACTCGGTGTTAATATATATGACCGTGTCATGGTCACGGGCCTGCTTACCAAAGGGGGTAAAGTAGGCGCCAAGGTTATCGGGGCTACGGGTGTGAATGTGCACACCGGTGAGTTCTACATATTCAAAGGGAAAGCCTCGGTGCTTTGTATGGCTCAGCCCAGGAGGCCGTGGATATTTACCACGGAATACAACGGATTTGGCAGTGTGCCCGCCCTGTCGGGAGATGGCTATGTCATGGCATGGAATGCTGGTGCCGAGTTCACGGGAATGGAGGCGTCCACGAGTTCCTTTGGCGGTCCCTTCGCCTCTGGCGCCGGGGTTGGTATGGGTGGATGGAATCCGTGTACCGTGGTTGATAACAATGGGAAAGAAATCCCCTGGGTTGACCGGGATGGCCGGGTGCTGAAGACCATTGAAGAGCGGAACCGGCCGGCCCCCGGACAGAAATTCTTCATAGCGGGTGGGGGCTTGATACCCATAGCGCCGGATATAAAGAAGAATTACAATTACATGCCGCCGCGCCCCATGCGAACATCAGGCATATCTGAATTTTACCCGACGAAGGAGGGTATGGAGGTAGTGGACGTTACCCTGCCCCTTTACGCTGACATACCATCCTTACCGGAGATGGAGCGCAAGGTCGTCTGGCGCATGATGCAGGCTCAGGAATCCAAGCACCTGATACCGATGTACCGTACTTTTACCCAGGCTGGTTTTAACCCCGATAAAGACATGGCCCAGGTTTACGCGGGTGGCGGCCCACCACAATGGCGGGACTTTGGAGAAATCGGTGGTGGACTTGTTATCGACTGGGATATGAAGACCACCGTCGATGGTCTGTATACCGCCGGACAGCAGGTATTTTTCTGCGATGCTCATGCCGGTGCGGCGGCCACCGGAAGATATGCCGGCAGACGCGCCGCGACTTATGCTGCCGGGGCTGAGGAGTCAGCCGTGGACCGCAAACAGGTGGCAGCCGAAAAAGCCCGTGTCTATGCCTCCGTCCAGCGGGATAGCGGCCTGAACTGGAAAGAGCTTAATATGGTAATATGCAAGGTCATGCAGGATTACTGCCCCGAGGTAAAGAACCAGGAGCTGTTGAGGCTGGGGCTAAGGTGGTACGATGAGCTTGAAGCCAGCGAGGCAGCCACAGCCTGTGCCAGGAACCCTCACGAACTTATGCGAATTCTGGAGGCCTTCAATATCATGAATTCCAACCGGATGATACTGGAAGCCTCCCTGGCACGAAAGGCGAGCAGCACTTTTCTGAATTTGAAGAGACAGGACTATCCCACGCTTGACCCCCCTGAGTGGCATCACTGGGTAACCATAAAACTGGATGAAGGCAAGGTTAAAGCAGGTAAGTTGCCTCTGGATTACCATGGTGACCTGGTAAAGAACTACGAAGCCCATTGCGGGCTGAAGAAATAGGAGGAGCACGATGTCGCAGGAAGATGTACGCATGTTTCCCAATAAAATAACGCCGAACGACCCGGTGATATTCGATGAGAAAGTCTGCAACGGCTGTAACGCATGTGTTGAGATATGTGTGATGGATATACTGATGCCGAATCCCAAGAAAGGTAAGCCCCCGATAATATTGTATCCGGACGAGTGTGCTTATGATGGTCTGTGTGTGAAATACTGTCCGTTGTGGCTGGAAGGGGCTATTAAACTCAATACCCCGCTGATTCAGAGGTTGCGCTGGAAGCGGAAGGCGACCGGTGAATATTTCCGCATAGGTATGGCCAATCCACCAGCGCCTTACGATAAGCCGCCCGTCGGTGGCTGGGACCCAAAACCGTAAAGAGGTAGTCTGCCTGTGGTTGGTCTATTGGTCAGCTAAATCATAGGGTTACTGAATTGGTTCTTGTCGGCATGCTTGCGAAAGCTGGATACAAAAGCATCTACGGCAATAGGGCAGAAATGGGTGCTGGAACAATCATTTAGCTCCTTGATAGCCTGGTCGAAAGACCGGGCACGGCGATATGAACGGTCAGTGGTCATAGTGTCGAAAGCGTCGGCAACGGCTATTAACCGGGCTCCTATAGGTATATCTCCACCCTTCAGTCCGGCTGGATATCCTTTACCGTCATACCTTTCATGGTGATAAAGGACAAGCTCACGAGCCTTTTCCAGGAAGGGAATTTCCCTTATCAAATTAGCCCCTATAGCGGAGTGCTCACGCATTATATTCCATTCTGACGGGTCCAGAGTATCGGGTTTATTTAATATCCGGGTATCAATGGCTATTTTACCGATATCATGGAGTATACCTGCATATTCTAGGGTTTCCATTTCCTCCGTGGGAAGTGAAAGGGATGCGCCTCCCAGTAAGGCATATTCCATCACTCGCTGGGAATGCCCGCGGGTATACGGGTCTTTGGCATCAATGGTTGTTACCAGTGTTGCGATAGTGCTCTTATAGGCGTCCAGTATGGTCTGGTGTAGCCTGGTGTTTTCTATTGCCATAGCCGCCGTAGACGCCACGGAAACGACTGCTTCTAAATCCTGCTCGTTAAAATCGCTCCCATCCAGTTTGTTAAGCACTTCAATTACACCCATGATTTTACGATGGACCACCAGTGGTACACAGATTATGGACCTGGTCACGAAGCCGGTATTTACATCAATAATTCTGCTAAAATGTTGGTTTCTGTTGACGTCATTGACTACCAGCGGTCTCCCGGTACGTGCCACCCACCCGGCAATACCGGATTTGGCACTTACTCTCACCCGCCTTAACACTTTTCCCACTGGTCCCGAAGCAACTTCAAACAAAAGTTCTTGCTCATTATCGCCGAATAAAAGCACAGAGGAGGCTGCCGCTTTAAGAGTCTGCTGGGTCATTTTTACAGTCTGATCCAGCAATTGTGTCATACGTGGTATTGAACCAACCTTCTTACTTATCTCATAAATAAGGGTTAGCCTCGCCTTATTTTCTTGTTCCACATGACCGGTTGCTCTTGTTGCTACCTGTGATTCTTCTGCGCTGTACATCATTTGTCTTTCCTCCAGTTTTGACCCTAGCCGCCGCCCCAGCCTGAACCGCCGCCCTGACCCGAGCTGCCGCCCCAGCCTGAGCCGCTGCCCTGACCCGAGTTGCCGCCCTGACCCGAGTTGCCGCCCTGACCCGAGCTGCCGCCCCAGCCTGAGCCGCTGCCCT
>CAYWRT010000016.1:0-19318 GCA_964460815.1 uncultured Dehalococcoidaceae bacterium | reverse complement strand
TGCTGGAAAAGAAAAGTGGCATGGTCATTAATGGTTCCTCGATACTGGCCAAGGAAATACGCATGAGCATCCCCTACGGCGTGACCAAGGCCGGCGTGGAGAGGTTCACACTCGGTCTGGCCCGGGAAATGAGGCGGGAACCGGGAATAGCTATTACCTGCATCCGCCCCTACTTCGTCAAGACCGAGGTCGTCATGGAGTTCATGGCAGGCAGGGACACCAGCGATTATGAAGAACCGATAATATGGCAGAAGTATCCGGCTATGCTGGCCGGCGCCGACCCGCAAGAAGTAACCGGCAAGATATGGGACAAGGCAGCATTAGAGGAGAAGTTCGGGAAGATTTAGCCGCAGGTTATACGCGGCGGACGCCCGAAGCTCTATCAGGGTTTTCAAGACTGCCTACAAAGCAGTTGACTGTAAGATATGTTAATTGCCTCCAATGTGACCTGAGGCAACAAACCAGGCTTTTATGACCCAACCATATCCTGATTATTCAAAGCTGCGGTTGTTTTCAGTCGAGCCTTTCAATCCTCCACATCCAGCCCCCACTTTTTAAACAGCTTCTTATAGAAATCAGGGCGGGGGAAATCGGGCCTCAGCGATAAATGGGACCAGTCGTCCGGGTTCTGCTTCATCTCGATACTGCGCCTGACCCCCTCCACCAGACCCTCCAGCTTCTCTCTCGGCACGGAAAAGATAATCTCGTCGTCTCCGGCCATGGCCCGGGAATATTCGCCGGGGTCAGGCAGGGTAATCCGGTACTGGCCATTTGTTATCACCGGGACTACGGAGTAGACACAGGAATCGATGGGGTCAAACTCAGACTTCACCAGAGTATTTTCCTGAAACTTCGGCACACCAATCATATCCCTCAGTTGCGCGGTGTTGGAATATATCAGTACCAGGTCTGGCTCGAAATTAGCTGACCTTAACGGCCCGGTCACCATACCGATATATTTCCCGTACTCAAAACGCGGGAATGATGTATGCGCATCTACAAAGGAGTCGTGCGGGTCCTCCACCAGCCCATAGCCCAGTAAAGGGGCCCAGCACCAGTGGTCTTCTTTGAGCATGGCTATCGTCACTCTCTGCCGCCGCGACATGGTAAAGGCCTGACACTGGGCCAGATGATAGCCCCGGTCTGTTTTGGGTCTGATGGCTCCCTCCGGTATATCTCCCTCATTCTCCAGCATCTTTACGGCTATTGGGGATGTCTTCAACAGCAGTAACCTCTCGAGTTCTTCTCCGCATCGGTTATAATCACCCATCGTTGTCATATAACTCACCTCTTGATAATAAAATTTTCCAGGTTGCTACCGTTATTAATATAAATAAACCGGCGTTCTTTTACAAGATTTACTTTCAACAGTGGCGTGAAGTATCAATATGCGTAATCCTTCGACGATTTTGACAAAAGCCTGTCAATTATATATATTTACATAAATTGTGCCTATAAACCAGCACACACCATTAATTTACCAGTCAGCTTCCGGTGGCCGATATTGACAACACTGACCAAGGCTTTTGACCCCATATCTGAAAACATGAATGGACTTAATCTTCTTACGAGCAGGCTTGAGCAAGCTCGAACGTGATGAGATTTCTACATAGAGGAGGCAGCGATAATGGACTCTTTCCCGAGACCGACGGAACAAAGTCTTTATGAGAAGAAGAAGAAGGTGAACTCAGTGTGCCCGGAGTGCGGGAGCCGCAATGTGGCGGCATACCGGGTTCTAACCGATGGCGGCTGGTGGGATGTGGTCAAGTGCCAGGATTGCCTCTACTCACTGGAGAGGGAGAGATGCGAAAACCAATATGCTCCCTGCACGCTTCTCTGGAGCCTTATGTAAGAATATAAAAAAGGAATATGGAAAGAGGTATTAAATGATAGCTATCGATGTGGGGGGCACATTTACGGATACCATAGCCGTTGATGAAAAAGGGAACATCACAGCCGTAAAAGTCCCGACGGCTCTTCAGGCTATGGTTATCTCGGTGATTGTAGGTGCCAGAAGAGTGGGCATAAAAGACCATCACATGCTCAACCATGCATCCACCTCCGGGCTGAACGTTATCCTGACCAGGAATTATCCCAAGGTAGCCTTCCTGGCCACGGAGGGGCATCGTGATATACTGGATTTTGCCCGCGCCTGGAAACCCATGGAAGCGCTGACAGACGCCGACTGGAGAAGGGGCTGCGGGGACTCCGGTAGACCGTTTGTGGAACGTTATCTGCGCCGGGGAATAAGAGAGAGAATGACCAGCCGGGGAGAAGTGCTCATCCCCTTTGATGAGGAGCAGGCCAGAAAAGAGATTGAGGTACTGAAGAGGTGCGATGTTAAGGGGATAGCCGTTTGTCTCATTAACGCCTATGTGAATGGCGAACATGAGAGGCAGCTGAGGGACCTGGTTAAAGAGATTATTGGAGATATCCCCGTTTCCATCTCCAGCGAGGTAAGCCCCCTGGGTAAAGAATACGCCAGAGCCTCGACAACGGTTATGGACGTGGTCATGAAACTGGTTTACGGCGACTATGTGAACAGACTGCGCCGGGGGCTTAACGAGGCGGGGTTTGCTGGCGACCTGAACCTGGTGGATTCCGCCGCCATGCTCATTCCTTTCGATTTTGCCATGGAGAAACCCTCCCGGATAATGTATTCGGGGCCGGCCGCAGGTACAGTCTCCAGCGCCTATCTTGGTGGTTTGATTGGAGAGAACAATATTATATGCTGCGACGTCGGCGGCACCAGCACGGACATCAGTCTTATCAGACAGGGAAAGCCCGTGGTTAAGACGGAATATGAGATTGAGCATGATGTGATAGTTAATACACTGGCTAATGAAATCTTCAGTATAGGCCAGGGGGGAGGGTCTATTGCCCACGCTGGCTCATATGGAGAGCTGCTGGTGGGGCCGGAGGGTGCGGGCGCTGACCCGGGACCAGCCTGCTATGGCGGCGGTGGGACACAGCCCACCCTGACGGACGCCTTCCTGCTTATGGGTATACTGGATGCCAGTAAGTTCCTCGGGGGAGAAAAAGTTCTGTACCCGGAGCTGGCCGAGAAGGCGTTTCAAGACCTTCCTCTAAAAGCAGACTTACCCACCAAGGTAAGGCAAACGTATGAACTGGGATTGACCAATGTGGCCGAGGGGATAGCCGGTGTCACTATTGAGCGTGGCGTTGATGCCAGGGATTATGCCCTGTTTGCCTACGGCTCGGCCGGGCCGATGATGCTTCCTCAATTAATGGAGCGACTTGAGATTAAAAGCGTCATCGTGCCGCCATATCCAGGCCTTTTCTCCGCTCTCGGTCTGGCGAGCGGCGACCTTACCTACACCGATTACCGGAGTGCCTACATTATCCTGAAGCCTGATGCGGAGACCGCCGGGAGGATAGATGAAGTTTACAACAATATGGAGGCGACAATCCTGGAGAAACTGCCTGAAGATGTGAAAAGAGAAGACGTGCGCTTTATCAGGAGCTTTGATGGCTGGTATACCGGGCAGACCTGGGAAACGCCTTTCATCCCGGTTCCGTCGGGGCATCTTACAGACAGGTCTATAGCGGCATTAATCGAGGCTTTTAACGAAGGCTATCTGGCAATGTGGGGCAACAAGTTTCCTCACCTGCCGGTGATGGCCTGTTCTTACCGAACCTCATGTGTTTTGCCAATGACCAAGGCAGAGTATAAGAAGCTTCCAGAGAGAAAAACGGGCCAACCGACAGGCATACTCAAGCATCTATCTTATATGCCGGAGGCAGAGGCAGATGTGACGGAGTACGAGAGGGGAGACCTTTGTTTTAGAGATACCATCACCGGCCCGGCTATCATTCGGGAGCCTATGGCAACGACTATGGTCTGTTCCGGGCAAGAGGCCAGAATTGGCCGGTACGGGGAAATACATATCGAAAGAAGGGCATAGCCATGGCAGAAAAAAAGAAGCTGATTAAAGAACTCAGCAGCGAAGAGTTCAAGGAGAAGTATAACTGTGACCGGTTCACGGCTACCATACTGAGCAACGGGTATAAGTATCTGGTGCAGCGTATGTGCCGGGGTCTTCAACATACCGCGTTCTCCATCATTCTCAGGGACTGGTATGATGTCGCCGCAACTCTCTCCGGACCGCCTGATATGGGTTGTCCCATGGTGGCCGTGAGTGATAGCGTCATGGCACTAATCGGCACCATCCCCGAGGGGACCCGGAATGTTGTTGAGGAATTCGGCCCGGAAAATATGGTGCCGGGTGATGTCGTGGTCTGCAACGACCCGCAGCGACAGGGGTCGCACGCCCAGGACTGCCTGTTCGTACGTCCGGTCTTCCGGCAGGGGAAGATAGTAGCCTTCGTTAATATGAAGATTCACCTTATTGATATGGGAGGCACGGTGCCCGGGGGGTTCAGCGGCACCAAGCGCAATAAGTTTGAGGACGGCCTTTTGCTGCCACCCATGCTTCTTTACCATGAGGACAAGCCCATCAGGCATACCTGGCAGCTTTTCTTCGACAATACCAGATTCGGCGAAATCCTGTTAACGGATATTAAGGCGGCCTATCAAAACATGCTTATGGGGGAGACAGAGGTCTTAAAGACCATTGACAAGTACGGGCTGGATGCCTTTCATGGCGCCATGCGCTATATACTCGATGCCACTGAGGAGTCCATGCGGCTGGCACTGTCCAGAATACCCGACGGAGACTATGAGGCAGTCCAGATGACGGATTGCGACGCCGTGGATGACCACGAGGAGTACCCCATCTATTTTAAGATTAAGGTCAGAGGGGATAGAGCCGAGCTTGATTTCTCGGGGACACACCGGCAGGCGCGGACATCCATAAATGCCAGCTGTCTGGATACCAAATGTGCCGTGATGGTCGGTATGAAGTACTGCCTGGACCCTGAGTCGCCGGTAACCTCGGCGGCGATGAGACCCTTTGACATTGTCCTGCCGGCGGGAACCATGCTCAGGGCGCTGCCCCCGGAGGGGGCAATATGCATGTACTTCGAATCCACCGAAGGTGTTCTTACGGCGACGCTTCAGGCTCTGGCGCCGGCCCTGGGTGAAGATGCCATCGCCGGATGCTATGGCTCCCTCAACATGCACACCAGCAACGGGGTCTTTCCTGATGGCAAGCCCTGGGTTACCATCGGGCAGGTTGGGGGGGAACACGGGCCTCTGGGAGCCACCAAGGTCGGGGACGGCGTCAACGGCACCGCTTCTTACCTCGGCAACAGCTTCGACCCGTCTACGGAGTCGATAGAACTTGACACCCCGGTTATTTTATTGAGAAAAGAGAATGTCATTGATACGGCGGGAGCGGGGAAGTATCGAGGCGGGCTGGCCAGAGTCACCGACTTCCTTTTGCCCACTGAGTGCGAGTCTTATTCCATGCCCCTGCACTACAAGATACCCACCGGTTTTGGAGTATACGGCGGCAAAGCGGGACAGACCGGCGGCGTCTGGACATGGCTGCCCCAGGATTATGACATCACCAAAGAGAAAAGGATTATGCCGCTGGACCCGGAATCATATAAGAACAGCAAGGTAATGGCCGGGGTGGTTGACCCGGAGACGCACCTCCCGGACCGTGAGAATGGAGAGTATTTTTACATCCTGAGGTCTTTAGACTATAAGAACAACTACCAGAACGTCCCCGGCAGTATCTGGAGGTATTTAACAAATTGTGCCGGCGGCTGGGGTGACCCGTTGGACAGGGATGTTGAAGCCGTCAAACGGGATATCCGCAACGAGTATGTCAGCACTGAGGGTGCTAAAAGAGGCTACGGAGTGGTCGTGACAGGCGACCCGCACTGGGAACCTGAAAACCTGGAAGTTGACCTGGAAGCCACCAGGAAACTGCGGGACGAACTCAGGAAGAACCCACCGGCCCGGGGGATTGATTATTTGGAGAGGCGGCAAGGCCCCGAAGGCTACCAGGGCTAGCGACTGGCCGTGATTAGACTAAATCATTTTCGCTGGCTATTTTTTATTACTCCCCTTATCAGGGTTTATAAATGACCTATCATATTCCTCTTTATTTCTATTCACTATTTTTTCGACACACTTCTCAGGGGCTATAAATGACCAGTATTATACGCCTCCTTCCACTTGTTTTTGTCTGATATTTCAATCACTCTCCTTTTCAGAGTCAATGCCTGTTTATCTGCCTCCTTCAATCCAGGCGTTAAAGCGCAGTCCGGAAGCCGGGTCATACTCTCTTTCGAAGGCTTCGGGGTATTGCTGCCTCCACTCCTCCATCTGAGCCATGCCGACCCTTTCAACCTCGACCAGGTAGCCGCTGGTAGCCATACCGGCGGCGTTTTTAGAGGATATGCCAATCGGGGATATGAGGTTAATGGCGCCGCCCCGGTCGAGCTTCCCTGGAATTATTGCGTCAACCCTGGCTCCATGGTCCATGTAGGCCACCCCGGGTATCAGTCGCTCCGTCACATAGGCACCACCCAGGACAGCACCTCTCTCGTTGCATATCTTCACTATGTCTCCACTCTCTATGCCCCTCTCGGCAGCGGTTTTCGGGTTAAGCCAGAGTGGCTCGTACATGTAGCCATCCGGCCCCTTTACCTTGCCTGTCGGGGTTTCCCTGGTCCATGATATATCGTCACACTGGGCATGCACTCTCCACCTCCCGTGGTTGGAAATCATAAGCAGCGGGTACTTCCTGGCCCTTTCGCTGGAAATCCTCTCATCATGCGTCGGGCCTTTTTCAATCCATTTCGGTATGGGCGGCCTCTCCTTATCATCGGGAAAGTGCCTGGCCAGCCTCTCCGAGTAGAACTCCAGCTTACCGGACGGTGTACCCAGAGGATTGTTTTCAGGGTCCTCATAGAACTTTCTCAAGCCAGGCGGGTCGTCCTCCCAGTCCGGGGCGGTGGGATAAACATAGTACTGCTTTTCTTGAAAGTCTTCCCAGCTGATAACCTTGGCCAATCCCAGACCATCAAACACATATTTAATCAAGTCCTCTACAGTCCGCCCCTCCGTAATCTCCTCATACTTGCCCAGCTTCTTGGCTACCTCCAGGACTATCTCGTAGTCGCTCTTGGACTCGCCTATGGGTTTGATGGCCTGTCTCTGGAGCAACACGTTTTCAAGCTGTACGCCCTGCATGGTGTTGGGCATAATATCGTCTACCTCAAAATGGGTATTGGCGGGCAGGACTATATCGGCAGATAGACAATCGTTCTCAAGCCAGGGGTGCTGGACGACAATGCATTCTATCTTCGGGCTTCTAAGCTCCTCTATCACCTTATTTCCGTGGTTCCAGCAGGTAGGCCTACAGGGGGTATCGGACCATATCATGTGTATTTCAGAGCCACCCTCTTCTTTGGGTGCCGGAAACGTGTATTTCACGAACTGGTCTTCCACCGGCTCCATAGCCCCGCTCTTGCCGTACCAGGAAAAGGGAGGATTAAGAAGGGCATCATGCATGAGAACCTTGGGGAAATGCTGTTTCTGGCTGGCACGGGCGTGGGCGGCCAGGGTCCGCATTATCGGGTCAGAAAACACGGCATCGGTGGCGGCCACGTGCAGACCCAAAAGTACACTTTCCGGCTTCTGAGCCCTGGGCATCGCCGGCGCTATCCAATAGGGGTCGCACTGGTGAACCCCCGGCCCCCCGAGCCCCTGCATTGCCAGCAGTATAACCTCCAGCCTGCCGGGTTCATGCGAATACGGCCCCCGGATATAGGAGCCTCCGTAGCCATGGGCAATCGTCGTCGTCTTGGCGGCGAACTCCCGCGCCAGTGCCTTAATCGTCCATTCCGGGACACCGCACTTCGGGGAGGCCCACTCAGGCGTCTTGGGCACGCCATCTTCCTTACCCAGAACATAGGCCTCAACCTTGTCCATGCCTACCGTGTGGGTCTTCACGTATTCTTTATTATAGGTGCCCTCTTTTATCCACGTATAAATTATGGCCAGTTGCAGCGCGGCATCCGTATTGGGCAGCACCGGTATCCACTTGTCAGCGTGAACTGCCGCCCCGTAGTTCAGGTCAGGGCAGATATATACCTGCTTAATGCCGACATCCCGCCAGTAATAGCTTAGACGACTGGGAAACTGCCCGCAAAACCCCCAGGGTGATGTTTCCGGGTCAAATCCCCAGCATAGAACCAGCTCACTGTTCTCGGAAACGTCCTTGACGACATTACCGGCCGGTGCCATCATACCCTGAAACCCGGTTCCCCACACATGCATTGCCCCCCAGTACCACCCCTCCCAGCTATCCGCATTTCTAATTTGCTGCGTGTAGCCACCCATCTTGCTCATAAGAATCGATGCCGGACCATGAGAAGGGTGCACCAGCTTGGATTCCCCGTGCCCTTCGGTCTGTGTCAGAATTGCCAGCGGCCCGTATTTCTTCTGCACCCTCTTTATCTCACTGGCGATGATATCGGTAGCCTCGTCCCAGGAGATTCTCCTGTATTTGCTTATTCCCCGGTTCTGCGGGTTTCTCTCGCCATCGGGGTCCCAGTCAACCCTCTTCAGGGGGTATTTAATCCGGTTGGGGGAGTAGGCTCGCTTTTTATAAGCTATGTTGAAAGGGGGAGGCAGCGATTTCATAAGCGGTTCCAGAGTTTTACCGTTCCTTTCAAATTTCCAGGGATTCATTTCCTCCCTGGTGTACTTCCAATCATAGTGTAATGGTCTGACCCTGACTATTCTCCCGTTCTTAACATCAACCATTCCTTCAGCCCCGCCACCCATGATACCCATAAGGCTAAGTGTCCTGACGAATGTTTCCTCTTTACCTTCTGCAATCACCTTACTTTTTCCATCCGACATAGCAATTATCCTCCTGTTAAGAGTTGTGATACATGCAATCCCTAGACTTAACCAAACATATACCATGCTTTGGTGTTACATAATGAGACCCCCTTTATGCCCGATTACCTTGAACTATACCAGTAATTTATCAACTTTTTCAATCAGCGTTACCACAATGGCTGCTTCTGGAGCCGGTCGCTGTTACCCCAAGGAATAATAAGTTTGTATATGATTGTACTCCTTTCACCGTTATCCAATCAACATCTTCAATTCGGAATGCCCGTTTTTACCTCATCATTGATTAGTCGACGGTATAAGGAGTACAATTTCAATGGAAATACCGGCCACATATTCAAGAGTTTACATCCAGTAATTATTAAAACTACGGAATTCCAATGGAAGCCGAGCTATTTTAAAACAACGCTTATTTTCAGGATTTTGGTAGTATTACTCCGGAACCCTGAAACCTGGGGGAGAATAAAAAATGAGTATAAAAGGCGACGATTTAGAAGAAGCGGTAAAATCAGCACAGGCGGAGAAGCCCGGGGAACGGAAGATTCCTACCTTCTGTTCCTTATGTGGCCCCATGATGGGCTGCGGACTTAACTGTTATGTGAAAGACGGCAGGTTGGTAAGAATTGAGGGTATGAAGGAGTCTCCGATAAACAGGGGCAAACTATGCCCCAAGGCGTACGCATCCATGCAGTGGCTTTATTCCCCGCAACGCCTCAGGTACCCGTTGAAGCGTGCCGGGAAGAAGGGTGAGGGCAAATTCGAGAGGGTTACCTGGGATGAAGCTCTTGATATTATCGCCGGTAAGCTCAAGGAACAAAAAGAGAAGTACGGGCCGGAGTCCCTAGCTATTCTCTCGCCGCAGGCCCGGAGCTATAAAAGCTATTTCATGCGGTTCCTGACGGCACACGGCAGTCCGAACTATGGTCACAGCGGACTCTGTGCCATCCAGCGGGCTTTTGGCTTTGCCTATACCGTGGGGGCCTCTATGCTCGGTATGGCCGGTGCCGATTATGAGCACGCCAGTCTTATCCTGGTATGGGGAGCCAATCCGGTCTATGCTGGCACACCCATGGGCAACCTGAAAAAGATTTTAGACGCCAAAGATAGAGGCGCCAGGCTTATAGTGATAAAACCCGAGATGCAGCCAGATGCCGCCAAGGCTGATATATGGGTACCCATCAGGCCCGGTACCGATGGCGCCCTGGCGCTGGCCATGCTCAACGTTATCATCAATGAGAACCTTTATGATAAAGACTTCGTCTCCAGGTGGTGCTACGGCTTCGATAAGCTGGTGCCCCATATACAGAGGTATACCCCGGAGTGGGCTGAGCCGATAACGGGGTTGCCCGCCGCCCAGATAAGAGATGTTGCCAGACTCTACGGGACGACAAAAGCAGCCTGTATCTTTGCCGGCAATGCCTTCGACCAGACGGTGGACTCCAATAATGCCGTGCGCGCGGTCGGTATCTTAATAGCCATAACCGGGCACCTCGACCGGCCCGGCGGTAATATCGTGCCCATGGAAGGCACCATGCCGATGCCAAAACCCCTGAATCTTCGAGAGAGATATACACCGGAATTAATAGACAAGCTGGTAGGGCCGGAGATGCCCGTTTGCTTTCAGCCTTTCATCGAAGGCCCATCTTCGGCTTACTACCACTGCCTCAATAGCGTTCTGACCGGGCAGCCATACCCCATCAAGGCGATAATCGCTCCCGGCACCCAGCCCACGGTAATCACCCGCAATTCCAGGAGGATAGTAGAAGCACTGGAAAAACTGGAGCTTTTCGTGGTTATCGACGTGATGCAGACCTCGTCGATGCCCTGGGCGGATGTGGTCATCCCCGTAGCCACCATGTACGAATGCGACCACCCGTTTGAAGCGCCCATGATGGGCATGGGTAACTGGATTATGGCGCGAAACAGAGTGATTGAGCCGCTGGGAGACTACAAGTCGGACTATGAGTTCTGGCTTGACCTGGGTGTCAAGATGGGATACGGAGATGACTTCTGGCACGGTAGCATCGAGGCGTGCCTGAACTATCAGCTGGAGAATTTCGGCATAACGATGGAGGAACTGAGGGCACATCCTACCGGCATTATTTATGAGCCGAAGCCGATGGCTTATGAGAAATATGATAAAATTTTCGCAACTACCAGCTCCCGGCTTTCAGAGGCTCCATATCTCCCCCAGGGCAAAGTGGCCATCTATAACACCAGCTTCGAGGAGAACGGGTTTAACCCGCTGCCGGAATGGGTAGAACCGCCCGAGAGCCCGACGAGCACCCCTGAACTCCTGGCCAAGTATCCCCTGGTCTTTTTTGATACACATACCTCGGACGTATACAACCACGGGTGGTTGCGTAACGTGCCTTATCTGCGCGAAATTCAACCGGAACCGTGGATACACATTCACCCCGATACCGCTAAAGCACGCGGTATAGAGGATGGCGACTGGGTCATTGTCGAGTCGCCGCATGGCTGGATAAAGGTAAAGGCTCTGTACTTCCCCGGCATCCGGCCGGACACAATCATGAGTCTCCACGGGTGGTGGCAGGGCTGCGAGGAGCTCGGTCTGCCCGGCTATCCCCTGCTGGATGGCGGCGCCAACGTAAATGTTATGTACAGCACCGACCCTGATAAAGCCTTTGACCCGGTGGTAACGGCCATGCCCAAACAGACCCTTGTCGAAGTACGAAAAGCCGGGAGCCACGGATGACGCCCCAGAGTCTCAGCACAATCAAGGAAAGGTGTTTATAGACAATGTCAAAACAATATGGTTTTTACTATGATGCGGGCAGGTGTATTCAATGTCGCACCTGTGAAGTGGCCTGCAAGAACACCCATGATATAGAACCGGGAGTAAAATGGAGACGAGTCATTGAGACCTGGGGTGGTGAGTATCCCAACGTCACCAGAGTTTTTTTCTCCCTGTCCTGTATGCACTGTGACAAGCCGGCCTGCGCGGCCGTGTGCCCCACCGGAGCTATCAGCAAGCGGGCTGAGGATGGCATCGTCGTGGTTGACAGTGATAAGTGCAACGGTTGCCAGGACTGCTTCCCGGCCTGCCCTTATGGTGTGCCCCAGTTTGGTGCCGACGGCATCATGCAGAAGTGTGATTTCTGCCTGGAGACAGGCAGAGGGCCTGCCTGTACGGCATCCTGCCCTGCTGAAGCGCTTAATTTCGGGACTCTTGATGAGCTGCTGGCAATGGCTACCGGGAAGGCCGCCAGGAGAATGGAAGGGCCTACCGGCCCATCCGTAATTATTGTAAGGTAAATTAAAACTCGCTCGTATGGAATTCTTAAATACCGGAAAGGAGACGGCGCGTGGCGAAAAGCAAGGATAAGGTAGTCCGTACTACCATGTGGTCGGCAGGCTGCGGGTCACATGGCGGGTGCGGGGCCGAGATTTACGTTAGAGACGGTAAGGTAATCAGAGTTGAAGGAGATAGAAATCACCCCCATAACCAGGGCAGGCTCTGCCCCAAAGGCCTGGCCATACCCCAGTATATGTACCACCCTGACCGGGTCAGGTATCCCTTAAAACGGGTGGGGGCAAGAGGCGAAGGTAAATGGGCACGCATCTCCTGGGATGAGGCTTACGACACCATAGAGAAAAAACTCAAGGATATCCGCGAGAAACACGGTGCCGAATCGGTCATCTTCTGCCAGGGAACCGGCCGAGACATCGGCGGCCCCATCACCTTTCTGATGTATGCCTACGGCAGCCCGAACTGGGTGCAGGTGGGACTCGCCGGCCATGCCTGTTACACCCCGAGACTGGGAGCCATGTTCGCCACCCAGGGCTCTTACAGCGTCCTGGATGCCGCCCAGTTCCTGGAGAAGCGGTATGACGACCCGCTGTGGACGCCACCCAAATATATTATCAACTGGGCGCAGAACCCGACTACCGGCTGCTTTGACGGCTTCTACGGTCACTGGATCATCGACTGCATGAGGCGAGGCTCCAGGCTAATCGTGATAGACCCCCGCGTCACCTGGCTGGCCAGCCGGGCGGAGCTACACCTGCAAAACCGCCCCGGAACCGATGGCGCCCTGGCCATGGGGATGCTTAATGTCATCATCAATGAGGAGATATACGATAAGAAGTTCGTGGAGAAATGGACATTCGGCTTTGACGAGCTGAAGGAGCGCGTCCAGGAATACCCGCCGGACAGGGTGGCTAAAATCACCTGGGTTCCCAGAGAGAAGATTATTAAAGCGTCCCGTCTTTTTGCCAGGAACAAGCCCTCGGCCATCCAGTGGGGAGAGCCGGTTGACGCTATGCCTGAAGGAAGCGTGGTGGCACAGGCCATCAACCATCTCTGGGCCATCACGGGCAATATTGATAACCCCGGCGGCAATGTCATCGCCCGCAACTCGCACGGTGTGACGACCTATCCCTTCAGCACGGCGGAGCTTGTCGGCCTCTACGGCGAGGAACTGGTAAAAAAGCTCAACGAAAAGAGAATCGGCGCTAACGAATACCCCATGATTAAGAACTTCCGCGGATGGGTACAGCCGGACGTACTTATTGAGCAAATGGAGACCGGCAAACCCTATCCCATCAAGGCCGCCTGGATACAGACCTCAAACATTATCGGCGGGCAGGCGGCTGACCCCCGCAGGCACTACAATGCCCTGAAGAAACTTGATTTCATCGTCTGCGTTGACCTCTTTCAGAACCCGACCAGTATGGCGCTGGCAGACATCTTCCTGCCGGCCGCCACCTTCACCGAAAAGGAGAGCTTCCGCTCCTGGTGGGCACCCCTCTGCGTAACCGTCAAAGCCGTAGAAGTCGAAGAGTGCAAATCGGACTGGGAGATTAACCTGGAGATGGCCAAACGTCTGGCTACCAATCCCATTCAATTTAACACCGTCCGGGAGCTTATTGACGACCGCCTGAAGGATGGCAATACCAACTTTGAAAAACTGGCGGCCAAAGGGAGCTGGGAGTATCCCCCCGAAGGCCCCTACAAGCCCTATCACCGCTACGAAAGGGGCTTGCTGCGCAAGGACGGCCAGCCCGGCTTTGACACGCCGACCGGCAAGGTAGAACTCTGGTCTAAAAAATACGAGGAGTGGGGCCTTGACCCACTGCCCTATTACGCGGAACCGGCGGAGAGTCCGGCGACTACCCCGGATATATACCGGGAATACCCCCTCATCCTGACCACCGGACGGCGCTCCCCGGTCTTTTTCCACTCCGAACACCGCATGATTCCCTGCCTCCGCGAGCTTGACCCTGACCCCATCGTGGAAATTCACCCCCGGACGGCGGCGGAACTGGATATTGCCGACGGCGAATGGGTCTACATTGAGAACAGGCGAGGCAGAGTCGAATTCAAAGCCAGGGTAACCCCCATCACCCTGCCTCAGGTAGTGTCAGCCGCCCACGGCTGGTGGCTGCCGGAAACAGAAGGCAGTGAGCCGAACCTCTTCAGCACCTGGCAGCACAATATCAATAACCTCACCTCTATGGGGCATCAGGCACGCTCCGGTTTCGGCGGGACGAACTACCGGGCAAGCCTCTGCCGCATCACCAAGATTAAGGAAGGAAAGGAGTAGCCATGCCTCAAAACGGCCTGCTTATTGAATATGAATACTGCACCGGATGCCACGCCTGTGAGGTAGCCTGCAAGCAGGAGCACGATTATCCGGCCGGGCTGGGGGGCATCACCGTAAGCGAGTTTATCACCGAAAGCCCGGACAGGATTCACATCGACTACATCCCCTTCCCCACCAGACTATGTGACCTCTGTGCCGAAAGGACAAAGAGAGGAGAGCCACCGGCCTGTGTGAAGCACTGTCAGGCAATCTGCATGATGTATGGCACTATCGCCGAGCTGGCGAAAATCATGGAGTCCAGGCCGAGGTCAGTCATCTTCGCCCCCAGATGAGGCAACCTCCGGTGAAAAGGCACATAAAGTACATCTAATTGGCCTGCTTATCAGGCAGGACATATAGCTCCGTACAAGGAGGCTTTTTATGTATGGATGGATGGGAAAGATATTATATGTAAACCTGACTAACTCGGAAATAACCCGGCTGCCAACACAGCCATATGCCGAGAAATACCTGGGGGGACGGGGTATCGCCTCAAGGCTCTACTGGGAGAAGGTGCCCCCTGAAATCAAGGCATTTGACCCGGAAAACCGCCTGGTCTTCATGACCGGCCCCCTCACGGCAGTCGGTGCCCAGGCCGCCAACCGGATGGCGGTGATAGGTAAATCCCCCATGACCCTGCCCGACGGATACTGCTACGGCAATATCGGCGGCTTTTTCCCGGCCGAGCTAAAGAAGGCAGGATGGGACGGTATTGTCTTTGACGGGCGGGCACCCGGGCCCGTTTACCTGCATATCCACAATGATGAAGTCGAACTTAGGGAGGCATCATGGCTGTGGGGGCAGGGCGCCTACCGGGTGGGAGAAATGCTCCAGGAAGCACACGGCGACAGGGTGCGTTTTCTGACAACCGGCGTAGCCGGCGAAAATAGAGTAAGAACCGCCGTAGTCTTCGGCTCCCACCAGTCCACCTCCACCGCAGGCTTCGGGGCGGTGATGGGTTCCAAGAACCTCAAGGCAATTGCCGTGAGGGGTACCGGCAAGCCATCAGTGGTTGACCCGGACAGGCTCAAGGAGCTTAACCGCTACACCATAAAAATAGGCAAGCGTTACCGGCTGGCGATACCGCCGAAAATAGAGATGACCGACCACTCCCATCTGCTGGAGGCCATCGGGCGGGGTGGTTGCTACCAGTGCGCCATGGAATGCAGCGCCGGCATTTACCGGTATGGCCAGCGGCTGGAGGGACACCGAAAGTGCCAGTCCATGGAATACTACCTGCCCTGGAAGTACTCCCGGGACGACGAGCCGATAGAGACGCTCTTCGACGCACCCACCCTGGCCAACGACTACTCCATAGGCACCTTTGAACTCGAAAACATGATTGACTGGCTCTATGCCTGTTACCAGGCGGGGTGCCTTACCGAAGCCGAGACCGGCCTGCCGCTCTCCAAAATGGGAACCAGGGAATTCCTGGAAAAACTGCTTCACTCAATAGCCTGCCGCGAGGGCTTCGGCGATATCCTGGCGGAGGGACTGGCGCGGGCCAAAGAAAAGGTATCAGATAAGGCCCGGGCAATCTTAAGTCCCCTGGTGGCACCCATCGGCCAGTATGACATGATATCACCCAGAGCCTTTGTCGTCCACGGTTTCCTCTACCCCATGGAGCCCAGGGTGTCTCAGCCCATTATCCACGAGACAGCCTACCTCTTTACCGCCTGGAACCTTCACCAGACCTATGAACTATTCACCCCTGTTACCAACCAGGTGTTTCGTGATGTCGCCCGGGTCTTCTGGGGCAGTGATGCGGCTGGAGACGTATCCAGCTATGAGGGCAAGGCACTGGCGGCCAAAAAAATACAGGATAGAACCTATGTCAAGGACAGCCTCGGCCTGTGTGACTTCTCCTGGCCCATACACTACTCCTTCAACACGCCCGACCATGTGGGTGACCCCGACCTGCCCTCGCAAATCTTCGCCGCCGTTACCGGCATCGCCGGAGAGGATTTCGAGCGATACGCCGGGCGCATCTGCAACCTGCAAAGAGCCATCCTGATTCGAGAAGGACGAAAAGTGCCGGAAGCTGACTATCCCCTTGAGATAAACTTCACGCGCCCCCTGGGCAAAGACCAGGTACTGGGCTGGGCGATGATGATTCCCGGTCCCGGCGACGAGGTAGTTGACACGACAGGAAACATGCTTGACAGGGAGAAATTTGCCAGCATATTAAAGGAATACTATAATCTTCGGGGGTGGGACGAAGAGACGGGGTTGCCACAGGCCGACACCCTGGCTGCCCTGGGGTTAGATGACATGGCGACCGGTTTCCCAAGCAAATAAAATTTTTTAATCTAAACCTGAGGCTAAATTGAAGGAGTCGAACCGCCAAGCCCTGACAAGGAGGGAAAAATGAACCAGAACTGGCGTGAACTCGTAAGTCAACCTAAATATGCCATCAAAGAAGAAAGAGACATCTATGTGCCGATGCGCGATGGAGTACGTCTGGCCATCAACGTCTTCCGCCCCGATGCCGAAGGTCACTTCCCCGCCTTAGTTGCCCTGAGTCCTTATGTCAAAGACGTTCAGGATTGCTACTGGTTGCCGCCACAGCCAATTGATAAAGGACTCTGGGACGGCAGCATAGAAGCCGGCGATACCAGATACATCGTACCGAGGGGGTATGTGCATATTATTGCCGACCAGAGAGGAAGCGGTAAATCAGAAGGCGACGGCGCCGGACACAGGGGGCTGGGAGGGGATGGGTATGACCTCATAGAGTGGGTGGCCAAACAGCCCTGGTGTGATGGCAACGTGGGCATGACCGGTTATTCAGCTTACTCATCAGCCCAGTTCGCTACGGCTCTGGAACAACCGCCTCACCTGAAAGCCATCTACTTCACCGGGAGCGCGCCCGACTTCTATCGGGGGACGGCGTATACGGGGGGAGTGCTCTGTTTGTTTATGGGCGGGCTGGAAAAAACAGTGGGAACGAGCGGTATGACCGTCCGTAATGCTGTACCGGAAACGATGCAGACCCTGCCGGAGGCAGAGGTCGAGCGTCGGCGACAGGAGTTATTGAGCGACCCTGATATAAGACATTGCACCATTGCCTACCAGACATTGCACTTCCCTTATAAAAATCCCAGGCTCTTTGATATTATGTTAAATCCTTATGACGGACCCTTCTACTGGGCAAAATCACCCTATGCTCAGGCTGACAAAATAAAAATCCCGGTTTATATCGTGACCCCGTGGGGGCACTTCTACATGCCTGTGGGCGTATTCAAGCTATATGACGGACTGAAAGTGCCTAAAAAAATCATGTTTACACCGGAGCGCCATGACCCCCGCCCCTGGAGAACCGCCCTTGACGTGCACATAAGGTGGTACGACCACTGGCTTAAGGGTATGGACACCGGCATCATGGATGAGCCACCGATATCATTATTTATTACGGGAATCAACCAGTGGCGCTATGAGGAAAAATGGCCTCTGCCGGGAACGGAATGGACCAGATTCTATCTACGCTGCTGGGAGGAGCTATCATCAGAACCCGAAATCTTTACAGATGAGCCTGACTGCTTTTTGCAGCAACCGCTTCACCTATCAAATAAGAGAGACTCGGTGAAATACCTGACGCCTCCCCTCCCCGATGATTTAACGGTCATCGGACCGGGTGCTTTCTATTTTTATGCCTCAATCGACCAGGATGATACCAGCTGGATAATAAAATTATTTGATGTGGATGAAAGCGGCTCAGAGGTAATAAGACTGGGCACAAGCTATCTTAAGGCGTCACACCGGGCTGTTGATGAAAGCAAGTCCCAACCATATGCGCCCTGGCACCCGCACACGAGCTCCGAGCCAATCATTCCGGGCGAGATATATGAATATGCGGTAGAGCTTCTGCCCATGGGACACGTGTTCAAAGCGGGTCATCGCATTAAACTGGAGATTGTCAGCATAGAGTCTCCCAAAGACCCCGAGATGCAGATACACTACCACCCTCATCTGTACAGCAGTAAGACCATAGTTCATAAGATTTATCGGGACCAAGAACACCAGTCACACCTGCTGCTGCCCGTGATACCGGGAAAATAAGCGCCACGAACATCGGGGCCGGTTCCCCATGCCAGGAGCCGGGCCCGATTAAGTCACATCCAGAACGTCGCTAATATTTATCTCAAGCATCCTTATGCCGGCCAGGATACGGTCAATATTCCGGTCAACAGCCTGCATCCCGCCCGACATTTTTTTTAGCTCCATCGCACTCTGCCTGAGAGCCCGAATTTTATCAGCCATCGCCTTGATATCGTATTCCTGTGCCATTTCTTACTCCTAATGCCTTAAGTCCTGGAACCTCTTGGCCTTAGCATCAAACCTGGGCAGACTTCCGTAGTCATGAAATTCCAGGTTATATCCCAGATTGGTCTTTAACCTCAGCTGGTCTACCAGCGCCGCCCGGATGGCGTCAACACTGCCTTCAAATCCTGGCGCTATCTCTACCTTGAGTGTAATATCATCGATATCACCCTTCTTGGTTACCACCACCTGATATTCATCACCCAGCTGCGGCAGGCTCCTGACCACCTCCTCAATCACCGTCGGCGATAGCAATACCCCTTTTACCTTGGTGATATCGTCAGACCGACCCATAATGCCGCCATCAAGCAGCCGGAAAGTCCGCCCGCATTCACATTGTCGGGAGTTCCACTGAATTACATCGTTGACATCAAACCGGATGCAGGGCTGAGCCATACGATTCAGAGCCGTTACCACCATCTTACCCTTCCTGCCCGGCCCGTTAACAGGTTCCCCCGTAGCCACGTCTTCAAGCTCGACCAGGAAGAAAGCCTCATTGACATGCAGACCGGATTGATACCGGCATTCCCAGCCCCAGTGACCTATTTCCGTGCTGCCTGATTGGTCATAGACCTTGGCTCCCCAG
>CAYWRT010000015.1:0-21051 GCA_964460815.1 uncultured Dehalococcoidaceae bacterium | reverse complement strand
CGGAATAAACCGGCCCCACTCGCCCTTGTCCCACACCACCAATAGTGACGGCGCAATACAAACGGAGCTGAAGGTTCCCGCAACGATACCGATGATGAGAACGATGACAAAGTTCTGAATTGTTGCCCCCACAAAGAGGAAAAGAGCCAGGACCACAATTAACGTGGTCAGGCTGGTGTTTACGGAACGGCTCAGGGTTTCCACCAGGCTGCTGTTGACGGCAGTCTCAAAGTCGGTGCTGATGCCCCTGGTCAGGTTCTCGCGGATTCTATCAAAGATAACCACGGTATTATTCACGCTGTAGCCGATGACGGCCAGAAGACCGGTAATAAACATCAGGTTAATCTCCCAGTTAAGTATGGCGCCGAGTATGGAGAAAACCCCCATGGCAATCAGGGCATCATGTACCAGGGCTATTATAGCGCAGGTACCGTAGTGGAAGGGTTTGGGCATGCGCCGGAATGCCCAGGTAACGTAAAGGAGTATGCCGACCGCCGCCACCGCTACGGCAATAGCGGCATTGTGAGCTGTCTCGGCGGCTACCTGGGGTGATACTGAGGAAAACTGTGCCTCTGAGAGTTGCCCGAAGCGGGCGGTCAGGGCAACCTCTATCTGCGCCTTCTCCTCGTCGGTTAACTCGTGCGTGCGGATAAGAAAATCGCCGGCACCGGTGCTTTGAATGATGGCATCAGTGTAGCCCTGGCTGGCTATTTCTTCCTTAAACTGGGCATAGTCTACCGGCTCCTCAAAGCTCACCGTCAGCATGGAGCCGCTGCTGAACTCAATGCCCGATGGCAGGCCGAAGGTTGCCAGGAAGATAATGCCGATGAGGATGATTATCCCGGAGATGAGAAAAAATAGAAACCTTTTACTGATAATATCAAACATCATTTCTTTCCCCAGTCTACGCTGAATAGTACGGTCTTCTTGGCCAGAGCGCTGCCGACGAACAGGCGAAGCAAGGTGCGGGTAACCGTAATCGCTGTGAACATGCTTATGACCACACCGATGAGCAGGGTCAGGGCGAAGCCCATTACCGGAGCGCTGGCAACGATGCTGCTGCCGAGCCAGTAGAGAATAATGCATACGATAATCGTGGTTATGTTGCTATCCCTGATGGCTGACCAGGCACGATTGAAGCCAGCCTCTATGGCTGCCCCCAGTGTCCGCCCTGCCCTTAGTTCCTCCTTCATTCTCTCAAAGATAAGTACATTGGCGTCCACCGCCATACCGATAGACAGGATGAAGCCGCCAATTCCGGCCAGGCTCAGGGTAACCGGCCATAGCTTGAATATCGCCAGCACCAGTACCCCGTAGAAGATTAGAGCCAGGCTGGCCAGGAAGCCAGGCAGCCGGTAGTAGGCAATCATAAACAGCATGACCAGTATAATGCCAATCAGTCCGGCCTTCCAGCTCATATCAATGAAATCAGCCCCCAGCGTGGCGGAGACCTTCTCCTGGTAGAGCGGCGGTTTCTTCAGTGGCATGGGCAGGGCACCCGATTTGAGCAGGTTGGCCAGCTCTTCTACCTCGTCGATGGTGTAATTGCCGGTAATAACACCGCTCCCATGAAATTCCTGCGCTCGCACCTGGGGAGCGGAAAGGAGGGAATTATCCAGAAAGATACCCAGAGCATGCTGCGGGGCGTATCCGGCGCTGGGATTGTACAGGCGCTTGGCAATCTCGTCGAAGATTATGCCCCCTTCATGGTTCCATTCAAAGCTGACCTGGGGTTCGGCACCGGTGACCTCCTGCCGGACGGAAGGGGCAGCATCAGCCAGAAAGCTGCCGGTAAGATGGGTGCCATCATCCCCCCGGGCGGGAATCCAGGACAGGCTCTGGGAGTACTGCATTAATGTTTCTTTATCAATGAGGTTGCCTTCGGCATCTATAAACTTGATGCCTTCCTCAGTTTGGACTAAGGAGGCTATAAAAGCACCATATTCTTCGTCGTTGGGGTTAACGTAATCTTTGACAAAGGTGCGGTCATCAGTCTCACCTCTGTCAAAGAACTGGTTTTGTGAATTCTCAAGATAATCGCTGAGGTAAACTGGCTGCCCCGCCTCATTCAGCTCAACCTCTCTGAAATCAAGGAAACCGGTTTGCTCTACCAGGCTCTTGGCGGCATCAATATCGGTAAACCCCGGCAGCTGCACTAGGATGCGGTCTTCTCCCAGCTTCTGAATTATGGGCTCGGTAACACCATACTTATTAATGCGTCTTTCAATGGTAATCAGCGCCCGGTCCATATCCCTGGCCTGCTCCTCACCAGAAGCGCCCTCGGGAAAATCAGCCTCATATACCAGATGCACACCGCCAACGAGGTCGAGGCCAAGGCGCAGTCCCTGCCTGCCGAGCCTTTCTCCCTGCAAAGGCAGGACTGCCCACAGGGCAAAGCCAAAGATAACCAGTATTAATATAAAGGTTATTACATTTTTCCGGGTCATTTTTCTCCCTGAGTTGATTCTTTCCGGTAAATTGAAGCGTCAGTGAGCAAGTGCTTTATATAAGGCAAAGCCGCCTCTCTGGTCGTCACCTCACCGGCAGCCTGTGCCTCCCGCAACGCCTCCAGAAGTTCCCCGACCCTGGGGCCGGGGCTCAGACCAAAGATTTTGATTAAATCATGTCCGTCAATCAGTTTGGGTGGCGCTGACAGGCCCTCTTTTTCAAGGCGTCTGTTTAACACATACTCAACTATCCGGGCGTGCTCCTGCCACTGAGCCAGGTCCAGGCATGAGCCCCGGGTAGCCAGGTGGTCAGCCAGACTCAGGAACAGTATGTCAATACCGGCTTCACCGGTATCGCGAAAGTAGCGGTAGATAGCCCGTCGGCTGGGGAGCTCATCGTGGCTCATCTGTGTCGGCCTGAGGTGGTGCCTTACTAAAAGTTCCACCAGCTTTATCTCCTTAGTGCTGAACCTCAATCTTTCCAGAATATTGACGGCGGTATTGGCTCCTTCTTGGGGGTGCCCCAGGAAGCGCGCCCGGCCATCTTCATCAAGGGTTTTGGTCTGGGGTTTGGCGATGTCATGGAGAAGAGCCGCCAGCTTGAGCAGTAACCTTCGAGTGCTGCCGTGGCTGACCTCCTGGTCAAAGTGGTTTCTCAGACTTTCTGACCACGGTGCCAGGGCCAGAACCTCTGCGCCGGCAGGCTCCCAGGTCCCTTCCCCGAGCAGAAATTCAACGGCGGCTATTGTCTGTAGGGAATGGTCAAAGACGTCCCAGACATGCACCTTGGGCTGGCTTACTCCCTTGGCGGCAACCAGCTCCGGCACCAGGGCCGTGAGTATGCCCAGCTCATCCAGATAAGCCAGTCGTTGTCCGGCCCGGGGCATAGCCAGTAGCCGCAGCAGTTCTTCTCTGACCCGTTCGCCGGCGACGCTGGTGATGAGGTAACTGTGGTCAGAGATTAGTGTTTCGGTCTCGCTATCAATATTAAAACCCAGTTCAGCAGCCAGGCGTACCGCCCTTATCAGGCGAGCGGCATCCATCTTGAAGGCTGTCTCGCTGACGGCTCGAACCACTCCCCGGCGCAGGTCACCCAGACCGTTAAAGGGGTCTATGAGCCCGGTACCGAGGATGACTTTGGCACTTTTATCAGGCTGAGCCAGCCAGAATTCAGATAAAAACCGCTCAAGCTCGATGGCCATGGCGTTAATGGTGAAGTCGCGTTGTGCCAGGTCCTGCTCAATGTTGCCTTTAAGCGTGGTGAAATCAAGCTCCCAGTTGCCCTTAGCCGGGGCGGTGGGGTTATGAAACAGGATTATCCTGCCTACCCCGTTTTCTTTATCAATGGGGATATACCGGCCACCAAGCGCGGTGGCGATTTTAGGGGTAATTGCCAGCGCGTCAACGGCGACAGCGATGTCTATGTCAGCCGTGTTGCGCCCCAGCAGCATATCGCGCACGAAACCGCCGACAAGATATGATTGGATACCCTCTTCAGCTAGGAATCGGCTGATATGGGTCAAAAGCTGACATGCTTCCGGCCTGACATATAATTTCAAATCTTCCATGGTCTGCGGGTACATCCGTTAAACTATACTATCAAGTGCCGAATTTATCAAGTCTCACCTGTGAGCGGTGTAGTTTGCATTTGGTTTATGTTTTTGCCTCACTCCTGATATTTGACAACCCTCCCCCTGCCTCTTCGTTTCTAATCTAATCCCACCAATCCCTTCTCCTCATGTTTGTCTTAAACTTGACTGCAAGATATAATTGAAAAGTAGCAATCCGTTTCAACAAGAGCAAGGCAATGCACTGGGTATATTATTTTGGTAGATTTCTTTCCAGGGTAATACTGTTCACCACGTCAAGCTGGCAGGTGAAGGGCAGGGAGAATGTCCCGGAACAGGGTCCCTTAATCATCGTATGCAATCATCTGCACGTGGTTGACCCGCCCATAGTCGCCGTCAGCATTAAACTAAAAACCGTCATTATGGCCAAGGAAGAGCTGTTTCGCCAGCGATGGTCGCGCTTCTGGGTCAAGAACTATGGCACCTTTCCCGTACAACGGCGCGGGTTGGACAGGGAAGCCCTTCGCCAGGCGGAGTACTGGTTGAAGCAGGGTGTGTCTCTACTCATGTTCCCTGAGGGCAAGAGAAGCAGCACCATTCAGATGCAGCCAGCCCTTCACGGCTCGGCACTAATCGCCTTACGCCTGGGTGTCCCGGTTCTCCCGGTGAGCATTATCGGCACCGAGAAACTCAGGGAGCCGGGGTGGTGGCTGCGCCGCCCCAGGATAACGGTTACCATCGGTCAACCCTTCTACCCTCCAAAAGTTGATGGCAAAATGACCAAAGCCGGACTTTACCAGTTGACCAACTCCATAATGGAAAATATCGCCGGTCTGCTTCCCCCGGAATACCGGGGCGTTTATGACGGAGGAGCCAATGCCAGAGATAGAGAAAGCCAGTAAAACCGGGTTTTGCTTCGGGGTAAAGCGGGCTATCAACCTCCTGGAAAGGGTTGCCCATGAGCGCGGTGGGGTGGAAACCCTGGGGGCGGTGGTGCACAACCAGCAGGTACTGCAGAGGTTGTTGGATATTGGCGTCAGGGTAGTCAGAGATGTAGATGATATTGAAGGCGACACTGTGGTTACCAGCTCCCACGGGGTAAGCCCGGACCTGGAGGACAGGATTCGGGCACGGCATGTTGATGTCATCAGTACCACCTGCCCCTTCGTTCAACGCGCCCAGGTCGCCGCCCGGCGACTGGCGGAGTCAGGCTTCTTCGTAATTGTATATGGTGATGCTGAACACCCCGAGGTTAAAGGTATTCTTGGGTGGGCAAAGGGTCAGGGACTAGCCACCCTGGATGAGAAGCCCATCACCACGCTTGACCCACTGCCTCGCCGCCTGGGAATCCTGTCACAGACGACCCAGATACCAGCCTATTTTATTGAATTTGTTAAAAAAATCATTGACTCGGCTCTTACCAAAGACTCAGAGATACGCATTATTGATACCATATGCCACGATATCAGAGAACGGCAGGCAGCCGCCCTTGAACTCGCCCGCAGAGCCGACCTGATGCTGGTCGTGGGCGGGCGTTCCAGCGCCAATACCAATCGCCTTGCCGAGCTGTGCTCTCAGGTTACGGAGACACATCTGATTGAAACTGCCGTGGAAGTTCGGCCCTCCTGGATTCAGGGGAAACGCCTTATAGGTGTCACGGCTGGTGCCTCCACTGCGGAACAGACGGTAACCGAGGTGCTGAGAAGATTAGAAGATATGCGTCTCCAGACCAGTTAGTGCGAAAAGTGGTCATTGAAAAGCACAATATGAACTTACCTTACCAGTAATATTAATTATAAAGCGAGTGGCGAGCCTGATAGTATTTTTTATAATTGCCACAGAGCTTCTCGCCACCCGCTTTTGGATATAGACTAAGCTGTCTAATCCTGAGCCCCTATAGCTGGCTCTCAAACAGGGCGACTACCTCATCATAGTTGTAGCTTCTCGGGTTGCCCTGTGTCATAAAGCCACCCTCATACTGTTCTTTGATGATGTGCGGGATATCCTCTTTCTTGAGTCCGAACTGCTGGCTCAGGTTCCCCGTTTCGAAATTCAGGTCAGCCAGCATTCTTTCCACTTCGTCGAACCAGGCATCGGATGCCTCAACCCTGGTCATGCCCCTGGTATCGACCCCCATAGCCTGGGCCATTTCGGCAAATCTCTCCGGGCACGCACTTTGATTATATCTTTCCCCCGGGAGCGTGAAAGCAGCGTTGACCAGGCCATGATGACTATCGTACATGGCTGAAAGTCCGTGCATCAGCCCGTGTACTATGCCGACACCCCCGCCGCTATTGAGACCGAAACCGCCCGACAATGTGGATGCCCAGACAATACTCTTGCAGGCCTCTGCGTTCATGCGGTTGTAAACGAACTCCCTGAGGTTTTCGGCGATGAGTTTTATCGACCGGTAAGCCAGTGCCAGACTGTAGTCGGACTGTATCGGAGACACGTACAGCTCGAAGGCATGGGTAAAAGCGTCCCACGAGGTCTGTGCCGCGATACGGGGTGGCTGGCAGCGTGCCAGCAAGGGGTCGTTAATAGCCAGCTGGGGGCAAACGTTGGGCACAATGGCCATTCGCTTGACCCTGGTTGTGGTGTCCGTGCAGGCAGCGCCCATTGAGTTCTCTGCCCCGGTACCGGTGGTTGTATTTACCGCAATTTGCGGCGCCGAGCAAGGCTTGAACTTCGCTGCCTTTTCTTTCCAGTCCGGGTCGGTTGACCCCATAAATTCGGTAATGTGTTCTCCATTGTTGGCAGCGATAACACGAACTCCCTTGCCGCAATCGTGGGAGCTGCCGCCGCCGACGGAGACCACCCCATCGCATTGGGCTGCCTTATATACTTCATAAGCGGCCATTATCTCATGGTCTTTGGGGTTGGACGTTACCTTGTTAAATATTTCCGTGGAGACATCATGGTAGTTTAAAATTGCCTGAATTTCCTCGACAATTCCGGTTCCCCTTAAACCGGTGGTCGTAATCAGCGCCTTTTTGATGCCGAGCGCCTTGCACTCGTTGCCAACTGTCTTGTGGCCCCCCCAGCCAACAGCGACCCGGCCCATTCTGCTGTGGTTGGCGTAGAGTATAGGAAATTGGAAGATATTCTCGTTTATCAACGGCTTTTCTCCTTTGTTATGATACCCAACCCGGAATAATATTTTACCTGGCTACCAATTCACATCTTCTCACCTCCTTGGCTGGATTTGGTAAAAATGGACTGTTAAGTCTATCAGGCTATTTCAAAAGTTACAATTTCGGCTTATTTTTGTCAATAGCCTTTAGGCTCCATTCTGGATTTCATTGACAGTAGGCAGGGGCTGTGGTATTATCCATGCGGAAAAATACCTGTAAGCTAATTCCCGACAGCAAACGCCGGTTCAGCCGTATATTAATAATATAGAAAAGGAGGTAACAAAGAATGGCTGAAAAAAAGGGTGGCAGCCCTAACACTGCCAAGTCGGGGTGGATAGATATCTCATATACCCTGGGCAAAGATATGGTATATTATCCTAATGACCCCATTCCGCCATACATTGACTTCCTCTATAGTCCGGATAAGGGCCAGGGCCGTCAGATTACGATGTCACAATTAATCATAAACACGCACCACGGTACCCACGTTGATGCCCCCCGCCATTTTTATCCTGACGGGACAAGCATTGACGAGATGCCCCTGGATGCCATCATGGGGCCGGCGCGTGTCATCGAGATTAAGAATACCGTGTCGATAGAGCCGGAGGAACTGGCGACCCACAATATTCAGGCTGGTGAGCGTATTCTATTCAAAACAAAAAATTCCGCCTACTACAAGCTGGACAAATACATGGAGGATTTCTGCTTTCTCTCCACTAACGGAGCGCACTTCCTCAGAGATAAGAAGATAGCAGTGGTGGGCCTGGACTATTTTGGCATAGCCAGTGGCGAGCATGTGCTTGAGGTACATAAATCGCTGCTTGGCAGTGGTATCTGGATTATTGAAACGATTGATTTATCCGCGGTAAAAGCCGGCAATTACGAAATAATCTGCCTGCCGCTCAAGGTAAAACATGGTGACGCCGGACCGGCGCGCATCATCGTGAGACCGATATAAACCGGTCAAGAGCTGGCATGGCGTGAAGCCAGAACCGGCGAATTGCCATTTACGGTAAAAAACGCTAATCTGGTCTTGGGGTTTCGAGAACCGCCAGGTATGATATTCTGTTCTTAAAACAATAAGCACAAGTTGTCTTCCGATAGAAAGCATCGGTTCAGCCGTATATTAATATAAAAAAGGAGGTAACAAGGAATGGCCGAAAAAATGGCCAGCAGCCCCAGGGCCACCAAATCGGGGTGGATAGATATCTCATATCCGCTGAGCAGAGACATGCTGTACTGGCCCGGTGACCCCATTACGCCGCACATCGACTGGCTCTATCACCCGGATAAGGGCCAGGGCCGCCCGATTACGATGGCACAACTAAACATAAACGTGCATAACGGCACACACATTGATGCCCCCCGCCATTTTTACCCTGACGGGACAAGCATTGATGAGATGCCCCTGGATGCCATCATGGGTCCGGCGCGTATCATTGAAATTAAGGATAAAGAGTCGGTTAAGCCGAAGGAGCTGGAGGCTCACAATATTCAGCCCGGTGAGCGTATTCTCTTCAAAACGATAAACTCCTCATACTACAGGCTGGATAAATTCGTTGAGGACTACGTACACGTCTCCACGGAGGCAGCCCACTTCCTCAGAGATAAGAAGATATCGGTGGTCGGCCTGGATTATTTCGCCATAGGCAGTTACCTCGACCCGAAAAACCTGCTCGAGGTACATAAGACGTTTCTCGACAACGGCATCTGGATTCTTGAGACGATTGACCTGTCCGCGGTGAAAGCCGGCAATTATGAAATAATATGCCTGCCGCTCAGGCTGACGCAGGGTGACGCCGCCCCGGCCCGAGCCATCGTAAGACCGTTATAAAATAGCCACAGAGAGGAATATAAAGGTCATAAACTGGTATTTTATTTCCTTCTCAGGGCGGCTGTAATTATTACGGCATTTAACCACGTTTAATTCTGGCATAGGTGGCTGATACCAGATAGGTCAGAACCAGCCCCAGTAAGGACATGACCAGGGCGAGTATAAACAGGCTGTAAATTGCCCCGAGAGAGGAAGCCGTAAACGGGAAAAATTTCTCGCTACCAAGGCCACTGATAAGGCCCAGGAAATTTACCAAGAGAAAAATCAGAATAACGCAGCCGATACCGGATAGAGCGCCTTTGATGTCGGACAGGCTGAGCCTGATATTCGAGGCAACACAGATAGATAAGTATAAAAAGGCCCAGAACCTCCAGCTGGTCAGGTTGGAAAAGGTGAATATCAGCCTGGTTATTACCAGCGCCGAGCCTTTCAGGATGGCGAGGTAATTTCCCAGGGAATAGCTTCCGTCTGCTTCCCTGACTTCGGCCAGGATAAAATCCCACGCCTGGGAGCTGTTCGGAATTAAAAAGTAGAATACGGCGAACAGGACGACGCAACCAATTATTACCGGGCCGAAGCCGATGAAAAAGTTACCCAGCACCTGCCAGGGATTCGAGTGGCTCCATTTATGAGATACGTATCCCAGCGTTCCGGTAATCGGGTCCGGCTTGAAGAATTCAATCTCCACGATTTTGTGCATAAATATTACACAAAAAAGAGCGTGTCCCAGCTCGTGAATCGGCGTCCCCAGCCAGGCCACAAAATACACGCCTTTTCTCCCGAATGACCTCTCCAGCGATTTGAAGGTGAGCTGCGAGATAAAATTTATCAGTAGCCCGAAAATGACCACACCGGCGAACAGAGAAGCCATCTGGCTGAACGTCGCTATGATTAGCTCTTTTAAAAACAGCAGTACGGACATGTTGGTTGAATGATATCCATACCATGTAAAACTGTCAAGGGTAACTGGACGACAGTTTGCAAAAGGGGCTCTGCCTTATTTATAATTGTAGCTGCTTGCAGCATTATTAAATATTGGGAGGTAAGTCACGTGACAGCACTGGGCGAGTTCAATAAATGCGGGGAGGAGCTCGAGAGGTACCTGCTGCTGAGGTCGGCGCCTCTAGCCGTGAAGCTACTGAAAAAAGAAGCGGATATCCCCGAGGGTGCCATCAGGCCGAAAAAAGACCTTGGCTGTCAGATTGCCATGTGTCAGGGCGTTGCCAAGGCACGTCGCGAGAGGGTCTCCATAGCTATGCTTAAGGAGGACCACAGGTGCTATGTCCCGGTAATAGGTTACGGGCTGGCGGAACCACCCCAGGCATTCCTGGATGGTAAGACGAAGTATCCCGGAAGTATTACCAGCGAGGAGGGAGCCAGGAAGTGGGCGAAGGAGTGGTACCGTCTGGAATATGGCAGGTGTGTCGGCGTGGTTATGGCACCATTGAAGACAGCCAACTTTGAACCGGATGTGGTGGTTATCTACGGCAATACCGCTCAACTGAGACACCTGCTTATAGCGATGCAGTACAAAGACGGCTACACAGTGACCGCCAAACTGGAACCTATGGCCGGCTGCATTTACCCCGTTGTGCCTGTCATACTGAACGGCGGGGCTCATGTTACCGTGCCCGACCCCGGCGAATACGTACGGGCACTGGCCGGGGAAGACGAGATGATTTTTTCCGTGTCCCGAGACAAGTTAGCCGACCTGATGCTGGGACTCAGGCACGCCGATGAGACGGGTAGAAACTATCTTACTACGACCCATATGATGAAGCTTGACTTCCCGGTGCCCGATTTATACCGGAACATGGGCAAAATGATGGGACTTACCTTCGATGACTAAATATTAAAAACCAGACCTAGGGTTCTACCTGCTGTAAAATACAGGCTGCCCGGCGCTGGTTTGGGGAATCATTGTCAAGCCTGACAGCCTATATCTTATAAGCAGTTTGCCAGGCATCAGTAATTACATCCGGTATCAGAAGGGGCTCCCGGCAGTCGCCGACGGCATAAATCTCGGGGACTTTTCCCTCGAGGCTTTCCAGCAACCCGGTATCCGGTGCCAGGGGCAGGGCCGGTACGATGCTGTCAGCTTCAATGGTCTGCCTGTCCCCTTCCCTGGTAATGACGGTCAGCCCTTGAGCGGTTATCTCCACATATTTAACCTCTGTCATCATGGTCACCCCTTTTTTACGGAACCACCAGAAAAGGCGATTCTTCCTTTCGGGTACCAACCCCTCCCCCAGAGCCTCAGCCGTGTCCGCGATGGTGACCTTCCTGCCTCGCTTGACCAGAAACTCGGCTAATTCGCAGGCCTGTATGGCGCCCCCGATAATAACCACCCTTTTCCCCAGGGGCATCCAGAACTTCGTCAGCCACCTGAGGGTTCTCGGCCCCAGAAACCTTAAATAAAACTTCAGTTTGCGATGCAGTTCGGGACTGCTGACCACATTATGATTATTTATTCCGGGTATCTCCGGAACCGCCGGTATGCCTCCTGTGGCCAGGATGACCACATCCGGCTTAATCTCCTCGATTAAGAAGAGATTAACCTCTTTCCCAAGCCTGATATATACGCCCAGCTTGGTAATCTGGTTTTTAAGGTAGCGAACCAGGGCGGGCAGGTCTTCAATCTCCAGCCCCTTTACCAGTGCCGCCATTGGTAGTAATCCACCTAATTTATGTGTTCTCTCGTAGAGTATTACTTCGTGTCCCCGCAGCGCCGCCACCCTGGCCGCCTCCATCCCCGCTGGTCCACCGCCCACCACCACCACCCTCTTCCGCCTCTCTGCTCTGGTGATTTCATAGCGCTCCGTTCCCAGAGCCGCGTTTATCCGGCACTGTTTGGGGAGAAGGTTCATTTTCTGGCAGTTGCCGCAGTGCGTGCAGGGGGCGATATCGCCCGTTCTCCCGGAGGCAATCTTATTGGGTAGCTCCGGGTCGGCAAACAGACTTCTACAGAGGCCGATAAAGTCGGCCTTACCCTGCCGCAGCACCTTCTCTCCCAGCTCAGGGTCGAACCCCCCCACAGTGATAACCGGTATCGAGACTGCCTCTTTAACTGTTGCGGCTACGGGTACGTTGACTCCCCGCCACAAACGGCTCCAATCAAGCTCTTTGGGGAAGGACTTCAAAGGAATCTGGGGCTCCGGATAGAAGAGGTTCTCATGGTTATACGAGCCAACGTGATTACCGAACCAGTGAGACCTTACATGGAGAGCATCAACGCCGGCTGCCTCCAGTATTCGAGCCACCGCCCGACTCTCCTCAAAAGTCATGCCCTCATCGCCTCCCCCGACTTCGATGCCGTTAATAAGGACAATGACCGGGAAGTCTGACCCCAGGCGCTTTTTGATTTCCCGTATGATTCCCAAAATAAACCTGGCTCTGTTTTCCAGGCTCCCTCCATAGGCATCCTGGCGTTTATTCCAGAAACGAGACAGAAAGGTGGCAAACAGGCTGTCTGAGCCGGAATTTAGCTCGATGCCGTCGAAGCCAGCCTTCTGGGCCCGCACCGCGGCGCTGGCGAACAGCTCCACAAACTCTTCAATCTCGGGGATGGTCAACTCTCTGGGTGCGCTCTCACCGTGAAGGTCGAATTCCGACCTCACGACAGGGGGGTTGACGGACGAAGCGGCTATATGCGGACGGCGCAGGGCGTATGGTTGGGGCCAGGGGCCGCGATGGTACATCTGCACAAATGCCGGGCAGCCGTGTTTGTGGATAACCTGAGTCAGTTCACTGATGTCCTGAATATATTTGTCGTCGTCAATACGATACCTCAGGTCGCCGGGCTCGTCGAAAGGGTATTCCATAATCGGGGACTCCACCATCAGCAGACCGACACCGCCTCTGGCTATGGCTTCATAGAAGGCCCTGGCCTTCTGGCTAATACGATGTTCGCCCGGGTCCCAGAGATTTGTCCCGGCGGCTGTCTTGACCATCCGGTTCCTGGTCTGTATCCTGCCTATATGATAAGGTGCGAGTAGATTGTGAAATCCTGCCTTGCCGGTCATTGTCACCCACCCTCTCTGGTTCTGTTACTTAGTCGGAGAAAACTACTGCCTCTTCTCTGCGGCGGCGCTCAATCCCGCCAGGCGCCCAAAAGTCCAGGCCCGACTGTGAGTTACGCCCGGTATAGTGGTCGGGTACATGCTTCCGAAGAAAGAGCCGGAGACGTTCCCGGCCGCGTACAGTCCCGGAATTACATTTTTCTCTGTATCCAGCACCTGTAGCCTGCTGTTTATTTGTAAGCCGCCGAGAATTACCAGATAGACCGCCATCATTTTGCAGGCGTAAAAAATCGGCTTCTCCATAACCGTTAACCGGTCATGATACTTGCCAAAGTCCAGGTCTTTCCCGTTCCGTGCCATTTCATTATATCTCGCCACGGTAGTCTTAAAGGTCTCGACGGGCACCTCCATTTTCTGCGCCAGCTCTTCAATAGTCTGTGCCGTCAGCACATTCCCCTTTTTTAAGGCACTATCAAGCCACTTCGTGTTCCACAGGTACGACGGCGGCCCCATGTTTTTACAGCACTGGCTCCGCATTACCGGTACTTCTTGCTCCCACTTAGCGTCCCATACCGACCAGACGACACCGCCGGGCTGCCGCATAATCTGGTTGGCTTCGTAACCCCAGGGCAGGTCTTCGTTCATGAAGCGTTCCCCATTCAGGTTCACGTAAAGCCATGGCTGACGAGCCAGGTTAAAAAGCGACTCTTTAGCCCAGACGGGCCAATCGAAAAACATGACGCAGTGCGGGGGCTCATCTATAGCCGCACCAATCCACATACCCATCTTGTGTCCGTCACCGGTATTTACCGGGGTATCATAGAGGGTTATCACCCGACTGGCAGATTGCCAGCAGTACTTCCGGACCATCTCGCGGTTATTCCCATAATCGCCGGTGCAGAGCACGACACCCCTGTTAACGTTGAACTGAATATAATCGCCCTGTTGGGTCTGAGCAATGACGCCATGAACCCGGTTCTTGCCCTCTCTGAGCAAGCGCACGGCGGGGGTCTCGAAACGGTAGTCAACCCCGTGCGCTTTGCCGTTAGTCAATAGCAACTCAGCCAGAGTCTCCTGGAACTTGGGCGGGAAGAGATGGGCCACAGCATAGTTCGGGAAATACCAGGGCTTGGTAGTGGGGTCAAAGAGAACTTCTAATTTGGCTGCCTCTGCCATATCCAGCAGCCATTCCATGACCCGGTCACAATTATCGACCCATGTTTTAACTACCCTCTGGTCACTCCTGTAGGCTCCCCACTCCATTATCGTTGATACTATCTGGTCCCTGTCATTTTGAATCCCTGCTTGTTTCTGCAACCTGCTGGCGATGGCGGCATTATGTATGCCACGGAAGTGGTAGCTAGGCCCCTTTTCAAGCAGGATGGTACTGGCACCTGCCTCCGCCGCCGAGAGCGCCGCCGTCAGCCCGGCTATTCCAGCACCCACGACGACCACATCTGTATCTACTATCTCCTTAATGTCTCTAGCTGGAATGGGTGGTGGGGGGACCTCAAAACTTGCCTGATAACTCATGCTCGTTATTCCTTTCTTGGCTGACTATGTGAGCGTCGATAATAGCACTCGTTCCATGAGCCGAATTTCTCGCAATATAATATAGTACTACAGAGTTTGTCAATAGATATGTCCACGGATTCTGCTTGTATCCGGTTGAGACTGATTTTTGCCATTATCACGGATGACGGTAATATCCATTATGGATGTCATTAACCGCGAGCCTGGCCCCACGTGCCGTTGAGGTTATAACGCCCACTCTTTATCAAGAAAAGCGGGTGGCGAGCCTCGTAGTACATTTTACAATTACCAAAGAGGTTCTCGCCACCCGCTTGTTTATATTTATGAAGTTATCCCGCCCGAGCTTCCCAACTGGCGGCTCTTCGAGCCCCTATAACTGGCTCTCTAATAGCTCAACTAACTCCTCGTAGTTGTAGTCTCTCGGGTTGCCCTGCACCAGCATACTACCGGCATGCTGTTTGGTGATGATGTGCGGGATATCCTCTTTCTTGAGCCCGAACTGTTTGTTCAGGTTCCCGGTCTCGATATTCAGGTCATCCAGCAGTCTTTCCACTTCATCGAACCAGGCATCTGATGCCTCTATCCTGGTCATGTCCCTGGTGTTGACCCCCATGGCCTGGGCCATTTCGGCAAATTTATCCGGGCACACACTCTGATTATATCTCTCCCCCGGGATGGTGAAGGCAGCGTTGACCAGGCCATGATGACCGCCGTACATTGCCGAGAGTCCGTGCATTAACCCGTGTACCACGCCCTGACCGGCGCCAGTATTGAGGCCGAGGGACCCGGATAGTGAGGCTGCCCAGACAATATTCTCACACGCCGTATGGTTCATACGGTTATAAGCAAACTCCCTGATATTTTCGGCTATCAGTTTTATGGCCCGATAAGCCAGGGCTGAACTGAATTCGGAGTGTATCGGGTTTATATACATTTCGAAAGCATGGGCAAAGGCATCCCACGCCGTCTGTGCCGCCATATGCGACGGCTGGCACCTCACCAGTAAGGGGTCATTAAGAGAGACTATGGGGCAAACCCCCGGCACCATGGTCACCCGCTTGACCCTGATATCGGTATGGGTGATAGCGCCGGCACCTGAGTTCTCGGCCCCGGTGCCGGCTGTTGTATTGACCGAGATTTGCGGTATATTGCAGCGATTATACTTCAGCACCTCTTTCATCCAGGGTGGGTCCATGGTTACCTGGAACTTAGAGATGTGTATGCCATTGTTGGCAGCGACAATACGAATCCCCTTGGCGCAATCGTGGGAGCTGCCGCCGCCCACGGATACCACCCCATCGCACTGAGATTCCTTGAAGACCTCGTAGCCGGCCATGACCTCATAGTCTTTGGGGTTGGATGTTACCTTGTCAAAGATTTCTGTGGAGATACCATGGTACTCCAAAATCCCTTTGATTTCGTCGACGATGCCTGTTCCCTTGAGGCCGGTGGTAACTATCAGCGCCTTTTTGATACCGGCTGCCTTGCCTTCGTCGCCGACGGTCTTGTGGGCACCCCATCCCACGGCGATCTTGCCCATTATGGAGGCATTAGCGTAGAGTATGGGATATTGAAAGATATTCTCATTTATCAAAGGCTTTTCTCCTCATTTACGAACACACGTTGCCATTTTCAGCATCAGGCTCCCGAAATGATTGTCCAGAATACCTCCTGATTATATACTTCTACTTTTCGCTTAGCCAGGCGTGACGAAAATCCCAGTCGGCGGGGGACGCATACTCGGCGAAACCCGCGTCCTGAACGCTTGCGTCCAAAGCAAAACCATGTATCATTGACCACAAGGGAATTACTGTGCAATCGTCAAAGGCTATCCTCGTCGCTTCCTGAGTCAGGCGCGTCTGTTCCTCAAGGGTCCTGGCTCTAAGTGCCTCATCAATAGCCGCATCCAGTTCGGGTGGCCTGTAGACGGATTGCCAGAACAAGGTACCACTGTGGTAATAACGCGCCAGGTCAGCACACCAATTCGGTGTCACTTGTGAGGGGTCCCCGTAGTGGAAGCCAGTCCAGGTACCCCAGAGGTGTTGCTGGTACACGGCGTCGGAAACTATGTTCAGTTCGAGGTCGATACCCACGTCCTTGAGGTTTGCCTGTATCGCCACCAGCGGGTCATTATTAATGCTATTTCTGGTCATAACGGTGGTCTTAAAGCCGTTGGGGTAGCCTGCCTCCGCCAGCAACTGTTTCGCCTTGGCCGGGTCGTACTTGCGGCCTTGAGCTTCTAATTCGGGGACATAACCGAAGGCAATATCAGGGGCAATCTGATAATAGGTTCTCCAGTAGCCTTGCCCCAATGCCTTGGCTATCGATTCCTTGTCAATAGCGTACTCCACTGCCTCGCGCACCTTCTTATTGGCAAGTATAGAGTCAGGGTTAGCGCTATCAGGCATCAGAGTCATCATTCCCATCCGGCTAATGGCTATTTTATATCCCTTCTTCTCGAGGTCACGCCCCATGTCCTGCACCATGTCTATCATAAATACCTGCCCCTCTCCCGCCTGGAAGGCCATTGCCGCCGTCATGGGGTCCACTATGAAAACACACTTTATTCTGTCAAGATAGGGTCTATTCCCCCAGTAGCCATCGAACCTCTCCATTTCCAGAGAGGTTTCACGCACCCAGCTAGTAAACTGGAACGGGCCTGTGCCGACCGGGTGGTAATCACACCATTCCAGTCCATTCTTTTCAATCGCCGTCGGCGATACCATCCTGCCGACAGAGTCCAGATTGGTCAATATCGTGTTTTTGAATTCGGTGAGATTGAGCCGAATAGTGTAGTCGTCGATAATATCTATCGATGTAATTCCCGCTACCTGGGAGCCCCCCTTTGCCAGCTGATTATCCAGGTTATATTTGGCTGCTGTGGCATTGAAATCTGTCCCGTCTTGGAACTTGACGCCCTTCCTCAAGTAAAAGGTGATAGACTTCCCATCCTCAGCGATTTCAAAGCGTTCGGCTAGTTCTCCTTGTACTTTCGCTTCTTTATCATAATGAATGAGGCTTTCGACAATGGGGAAAACCCACTTGAGCTGTGGGCCGACAATCCGCCAGGGAACGCCAAAAGCCGTCGGTACGGAGTTAGCAATAATGGTCAGGGTGCCGCCATACTTATAGGCATCCGGTGATGGCGTTGGTGTCGGCGTCGGAGTTGGCGTGGGTGTCGGTGTTGGTGTCGGTGTTGGTGTCGGCGTTGGTGTCGGCGTTGGTGTCGGTGTTGGTGTCGGTGTTGGTGTCGGCGTTGGTGTTGGCGTTGGTTCTGGCTCGGCGCAGGCAGGCAGCAGAAGCGCCGCCAGCAGAATTAGGGTGATTATTGAAGCTACCCAATGTCTCCTATTCATTTTTGCTCCTTCTTATTAAACTCAATCCAAAATAGCGGCTTACCTAGCTGTTAATTCACATCCTATCACCTCCCTTGTTGCATCAATAAAAAAGAATTATTTACGTATAGCATGGTACAAGCTATCTCAAACGTTACAATTTTCCCCCATTTTTGTCAAGAGCCTGTAGGCGTGAATGGTCAGCATAAATAAATAGGATAAATTAAAGGCATAAAGTAATGGATACCTTAAGGCTGGCAACTTTGTGCCGGACTCGGCTAACTTTCCTCCAATCCTCATCAGGTGGAAGCGGAAAACCCGGGATTAAACGTGAGCTACAGGCGGCATGGCACGTTTATGGCTGCTGGCGGCTTTCATGGCCTCAATCTTGTTTTTCAGCTCGTCGGAGGCATCACCGTTCATGAGGTAGCGGTCAAGAGCCTCGTAGCTGAAGCCCATCTCTGCTTCATCCGTCTGACCAACCCATAAACCGGCGGAGGGGGGCTTATCAATAATCGCCTGGGGGATATCCAGGAAGCGGGCCAGTTCCCCGACCTGCCCTTTAACCAGACTGCCCAGCGGCATAATATCCACGCCACCATCGCCGTACTTGGTAAAGTAGCCGATGGCAAGCTCGCTCCGGTTGCTGGAACCAGCCACTATATATTTCAGTTGATTGGCGATGTAGTAGAGGGTAAGCATCCTTAGCCGGGCTTTGAGATTGCCCCGGGCTAATTGACTGATTACGGGTTCAGCCTTGTCATCAGGCAATGCCTGGAGCAGGGCGTTAAAAATACTGTCAAGGACGATGGTTTTCGTAGGAATAGAAAACTGGCTGGCCACAGCCTCAGCGTGCTCCTTATCCTCCTGGCTGCTGCCGCAGGGCATAATCACTCCCAGCGTGCTCTGCGGAAAAGCCCGATGACAAAGCGCCGCCAGCACTGAGGAATCAAGCCCACCGCTCAGACCGAGCACCACTCCCTTACCGCCGGCGGCCAGCACCTTCGTTTCTATCCACGACACCAGCTTCTGAGCCAGTATCTTTGCATTCATGGCCATCTCCTTTGCAGTGCCGAGCTATCAGTAGTATACTAGCTAACAATTACACAGTCAAAGAGTCGCCATGCCAGCCGCTGACATTATTCTCAAGAACGCTAACGTCATGACCATGGACGCCGGACAGCCCACGGCTGAGCTGGTGGCTGTGACCGGTGATAAAATATCTCTGGTCGCCGGCAATGACGAACTGGAATCGGTTGCCGGGGCCAGGACCAGGTTAATTGACTGCCAGGGCAAAACAGTCGCGCCTGGCTTTAATGATGCCCATTGCCACCTTTTCTCCTTTGTCAGAAAGCTGCTCAGCCTTGACCTGAGCCCGTCGGCAGTTGGCTCCATGGCCGACATCAAGGCGGCTATACACCGCCGCGTTAAAGAAACCCCGCCGGGAAAATGGTTGAGTGGCACTGATTATAATGAGTTTTATCTGGCGGAGAAGCGGTGCCCGACTCGCTGGGATATAGATGAGGTGGCACCCGACCACCCGGTAGTCCTGAGCCATCGCTCCTTACATGCCTGCGTGCTCAACAGCCGGGCGCTCTCCCTGGCTGGCATCAGCCGGGAAACACCTGACCCGCCGGGTGGTCTTATTGACCGCGACCTGTCAACCGGGGAGCCCAACGGTATTCTCTTTGAGATGCTGGGCTACATACGGGAAAGGGTGATGCCGCCTCTTTCTGATGAGGAACTGAGTCAGGGTGTCGCTCGGGCGAACCGGCACTATCTTTCTTACGGCATAACCTCGTTGCAGGAGGCTACATTCAAAAATGGCTACAGTCGGTGGCAGACTATCGGCAGGTTTCAGGAGGCAGGCAAATTGCGCAGTCGCGTCGGTATGATGCCGGGTGCCCAGGCCCGGAGCCAGTTCCAGGAAGCGGGTTTGACCTCAGGTTCGGGTGATAGCCGGCGGTGCCTGGGGGCAGTTAAGGTAATGCTGAGTGAAGCGTCGGGAGAGTTGCAGCCACCGCCGGCGGAGTTGAACGAACTGGTGCTTGACTGCCACCAGGCTGGCTGGCAGCTGGCTTTCCATGCCGTTGAGGAGAGTACCGTAGCCGCGGCTATAAGCGCCCTAGAATATGCCGATAGTCATCTTCCCATTGTCGGGCGGCGCCACCGCATTGAGCACTGCTCCGAGTGCCCTCCTCATCTGCTGGAGCGGCTGAGTAGACTGGGGACGGTTATCGTTACCCAGCCTCCATTCATATATTATAGTGGCGAACGATACCTGGCCACGGTGGCCGCCAGCCAGTTACCCTGGCTGTACCGTATTAAATCGCTTCTTGAGAGTGGTCTGATTGTCGCCGGCAGCTCGGATTCCCCGGTAGTCCCCAATAATCCTCTGGTGGGCATATATGCGGCGGTTACCCGGAAAGCCGAGTCAGGACAGGAGCTTCTGCCCGAAGAAGGCATTTCCGCCAGCCAGGCACTGGCGATGTACACCATCAATGCCGCCTACGCTTCCTTTGAGGAGGACATCAAGGGCTCAATCGCTCCGGGTAAGCTGGCTGATATGGTGGTCTTGAGTGACGACCCTGCCCGGGTGCCTCCGGAGCAGATAAAAGACATCAGGGTGGAGATGACCGTTATCGGTGGAAAAGTGGTCTGGGAGGGCTAGCTTGAGCCAATAGCCGAGGCGACAGCATACTCCCTGGAGTGGGCCAGGCTGACATCAATCTCTTTAATCCCCAGTTTGTCCGCCTCTTTTTTTGCCCGGCCATTAAGTCTAATAAGTGGTTTGCCGCTCGGATGGTGAAGGGTCTCGATTTCCCGCCAGCCGACACCCCTGGCGCCCGTGCCCAGCAATTTCATGACCGCCTCCTTGCTGGCAAAGCCGGCAGCCAAAGCCTGTGGTCTCCGGCCGTAGAGGTCGAGTTCCGGTTCGGTATATACCCTGAGGAGGAAGCGCTCTCCCCAGCGGTCAATTACCTGCTTGATGCGGGCTATTTCTATTATGTCGGTGCCAATATAATGCGTCATGGCATAAGTTAAGGCTGATTATTATCCATTATGTAGCTGCTGGAGGATGTCGGAGCACAGGCTGTTTAGCATATGGTGCGGCGGTCTATCAGCACGGTTAAAATAAAGGGGAGTGATTGAGATATTGCCCTGCTCTATTGCCCATACG
>CAYWRT010000014.1:0-21115 GCA_964460815.1 uncultured Dehalococcoidaceae bacterium | reverse complement strand
TTATTGGCTGGAGAGGGGTATACATAAGAGAGGGGGCGAAGCCCCCTCTCCGCAGGCTACTCCCATATCTGCGATGGGGGCTGCGTTTTTTCCATATTATGAAATCAACCAAAACCAAACGGAACCGCTACGATTGCCAAGGACTCGACGGCATGATATTATATAAGTGGAGGATGCCGTACGTTGGTGTGTCCGCGCTGTCGAAGTGGCCATCGGGAAGGGCTTGATGCTGAAGAAATCGACCTCGAATGCAGTTTTACGGAGTAGGTGGTGACGGCTATCCGGTCTTCTCTGCCAGGAAATGCCAGGGCTTTTAATGATGTCTCTAGGGTAAGTATCAGTATCCGTGGTGTGGTGCAGGGTGTCGGTTTCAGGCCCTTCGTTTATCAGCTTGCCGTGAAGCATAATCTCAAGGGCTGGGTCTGCAATACCTCGGGAGACGTCAGGATTGATGTCGAGGGTGAGGGAGCCGACCTGGAGCAGTTCCTGGCCAACCTGGAGGCTCTGGCGCCGCCCCTGGCTCACATCGACAGCATCACCACGGCCAGCGAGCCGAATATCGGCTACGAGCGCTTCGAAATCCGCGAGAGCATCTCCAGAGAAGGCAAATACCAGCTTGTTTCCCCTGATATTGCTACCTGCCCGGTCTGTCTTGAGGAAGTTCTATCCCCGGCGGACAGGCGTTTCCGCTATCCCTTTACCAACTGTACCAACTGCGGCCCCCGCTTCACCATCATTGAGGACATCCCCTATGACCGGCCCAAGACCACGATGCGCAGCTTCAAGATGTGCCCTCAATGCCAGAAGGAGTACGATAACCCTTTAGACCGCCGCTTTCACGCCCAGCCCAATGCCTGCCCCCGCTGTGGCCCCGGTCTGCAACTGGTTGACAGCCGGGGCAACCCGGTTCCGGAGGATGATGCTCTGGCGGCCTCCAGCCGGTTGCTCAGGGAAGGCAGGATTTTAGCCATAAAGGGCATAGGCGGCTTTCTTCTGGCTTGTGATGCCACCAGTGACCGGGCGGTACAGCTGCTTCGAGACAGAAAACGGCGGCCTTCCAAGCCCCTGGCCATAATGCTGGCTACCATCGAAGAGGTAAAGGAGCACTGCCTGGTTTCCCGTGCCGAAGAGGAGCTGCTCACCTCCCCGCAGTGTCCCATCGTACTCTTGCGGTGGCGGGCTGGCTCTTCGGTCTCAAGGCTGGTAGGTCCCAAGCTCAATTACCTCGGTGTGATGCTGCCCTATACCCCACTGCACCACGTGTTGCTGAGAGAGACCGGACTACCCCTGGTGATGACCAGTGGCAATCTGAGTGAAGAGCCCATCGCCAGGGATAATGACGAGGCCTTGAGGAGGCTCCGGGGGATTGCCGACTACTTTTTGCTTCATAACCGGGACATCTACGCCCGCTATGACGATAGTGTGAGCATGGTGGAGGGGGGCAAGCCTCAGCTAATTCGACGGGCCCGGGGTTACGCCCCTTATCCCATTTACCTTCCCTTCAAGGCAAAGCCGGTGCTGGCCTGCGGGGCTGAGCTGAAGAACACCTTTTGCCTTACCAGGGATGAGTATGCCTTTTTAAGCCAGCACATCGGTGATATGGAGAACCTGGAGACACTGGAGCACTTCAAGACTACCATCGAGCTCTATAAAAGGCTCTTTCGCATTCAGCCCGAGATTATTGCCTGCGATATGCACCCGGATTATCTGTCCACCGATTACGCTCTGGCCACGGCGGCTGATGCTGCTGATATGACCATCGTGCCGGTTCAGCACCACCACGCCCATATCGTCAGCTGTATTATTGATAATGGCCTGCTGGAGCCTGTCATCGGCGTTGCCTTTGATGGCACCGGCTTCGGCAGTGATGGCCGAATCTGGGGTGGTGAGTTCCTGCTGGCTGACCACCGTGGCTTTGAACGTCTGGGGCACTTCCAGTATGTACCGCTGCCTGGCGGCGCCGCCGCCATTGAGAGACCCTACCGCATGGCCATCAGCTACCTAATCAGTCTGCTGGGAGAAGATGCTTTGAATAAAAATCTCCCCTTGCTGAGTCGTGTGGACAGTCTTGAAATTAACCTTATCCAGAAACAGATTGAGCAGGGAATCAACTCCCCGCTGACCTCCAGTTGCGGTCGGCTTTTCGATGCTGTCTCGGCCTTAATCGGGGTAAGGGACAGGATAGAGTATGAAGCTCAGGCAGCCATTGAGCTGGAGATGATCGCCGATGAAAGCGAGCCTGGCAGCTATCCCTTCTCCATCACCGAGCAAAATGGTGTGAATATAGTGCACTTTGACGAGCTGTTCTCAACCATCATCACCGATATGCGCAGAGGAGTCTCTCCAGCCGGCATATCTAATAAATTTCACCGCACCGTAGCTCAGGTAGTGGCGCAAATGTGCCGGCGTCTGGCCGACAGGACGGGCATTAATAAGGTGGCCTTGAGCGGCGGGACATTTCAGAATCGCCGGCTCCTGAGGCTGACGATAGCGGCTCTGGATGAGGCGGGACTGAGTGTTTTAACTCATAGCCAGGTACCCACGGGCGACGGAGGCATCTCTCTCGGGCAGGCGGTTATCGCCAATTTCGCTCAAGAAGGGGTTGGTTAATCATGTGTCTGGCAATTCCGGTCCTGGTTAAATCAATAGACGGGCAGCAGGCTGAGGTGGAGGTGGGCGGTGTCCGCCGCCGGGTCAGCATCTGGCTTACCCCGGAGGTCAGGGTGGGAGACTACGTGCTTCTGCACACGGGCTACGCCATCAGTGTTATCGATGAGGCCGAGGCCAGGGAGACCCTCAAACTACTGGAGGAGATGGTCGCCCAAAGTGAGTAAAAGTATCACCTCAGGGATGAGGTTCGTGGACGAATATCGCGATGCCGAGCTGGGTAAGCGGCTGGTTGAGAGGATTCGTCACCGCTCGACCAGGCCGGTAAGGCTCATGGAGTTCTGCGGCGGGCACACGGTGGCTATCATCAAGCATGGCATCCGCCAGCTTTTGCCTCCCCACATAGAGATGCTCTCGGGGCCTGGTTGCCCGGTTTGCGTCACCGCCACGGCTGACCTGGACAGGATGATTGCCCTGGCGCGTCTCCCTGACGTCATCATTACTACCTTCGGCGATATGGTCAGGGTGCCCGGGAGTTACTCCAGCCTGCAAAAGGTCAAGGCTGAGGGCAGCGACATCCGTATAGTCTATTCCACCCAGGATGCGCTCAACATCGCCCGGAATAACCCCTCTAAGTCCGTTATTTTCCTCGGCATCGGCTTCGAAACCACCGCCCCAACCATCGCTGCCTCCATCCTGGAGGCGGCCAGTGAAGGAGTTGGCAATTACTATGTCCTTTCTCTGCACAAGCTGTGTCCCCCGGTAATAAAAGCTCTTCTTGACTCCGGTGAAGTGCGACTCGACGGCATTGTCTGCCCGGGTCATGTCAGTACTATCATTGGTTCCCGCCCCTATCACTTCATACCCCGCGACTACGGCATCGCCTGCGTCGTCTCCGGCTTCGAGCCTCTGGACATCCTGCTTTGTGTTGACCGGCTGGTGGCGCAGATTGAGAGCGGGGAGCCGGGGGTCGAGATAGCCTACCGCCGCGGGGTCAGGCCAGAGGGTAACCAGAAGGCTCTCGAAATCATGGCACAGGTATTCGAGCCCTGTGAAGCCAACTGGAGGGGTATCGGGACAGTCCCCCGGAGCGGGCTGGCATTGAGGCAGGAATACCGGGACTTTGATGCGGAACATGCTTTCAAGATAAAAACAGAGCCGGCCCGTGAGCCCGCAGGATGTATATGCGGTGAAATCCTGCGCGGGGTTAAGGTGCCCTCTGATTGTCAGCTCTTCGGCTCGGTGTGCCGTCCCGAAAACCCGGTGGGCCCGTGTATGGTCTCCTCGGAAGGCAGCTGTTCCGCCTGCTACCATTATGGAGAGGGCTATGGAGGATAAGATTCTGCTGGCACACGGTAGCGGCGGTAAGACAAGCCATGACCTTGTGGAGAAATATTTTGTCCCCCTGTTCAAGAATCCGCTGCTGGATAAACTGGATGATTCGGCGGTGTTTGAACTGAAGGGTCGGCTGGCCTTTACCACCGACAGTTATGTGGTCAGCCCTATTTTCTTCCCGGGTGGGGATATCGGCCGGCTGGCGGTATGCGGCACGGTCAATGACCTGGCGATGAGCGGTGCCAGGCCCCTTTATCTGAGTATAGCGCTGGTTATAGAGGAAGGCTTTCCCCTGGTTGACCTGCAAAGGGTGATGGCCTCGGTGGCCGGAACTGCCGAGGAGGCTGAAGTAAAGGTGGTAACCGGCGATACCAAGGTGGTAAATCGGGGTAGCGCTGATAAACTTTTCATCAATACCGCCGGGATTGGGCTTGTCCCTGAAGGAGTGGATATTTCCAGTTCCCGGGCTGTGCCCGGCGACAGGGTGCTCCTCAGCGGCGCTATTGGTGAGCATGGCATGGCGGTGCTGAGTCAGCGCGAAGGGCTGCAATTTTCGACTTCCATTGAGAGTGATTGCGCCCCTTTGCACGGGCTTGTGGCTGACATGCTGGAGGTTTGCCCCCGTGTTCATTGCCTTCGTGACCCTACCAGAGGCGGACTGGCCAGCACGCTCAATGAGCTGGCCGGGCAATCGGGTGTGGGCATCCGGATAGAAGAGGCTAGAATACCGGTGCCAGACCCGGTACGCGCCAGCTGTGAGCTCCTGGGCTTTGACCCTCTCTATGTAGCTAACGAGGGGAAGCTGGTGGCCGTGCTTCCCGAGCCAGACGCAGAACGGGTACTGGCCAGAATGCGCTGTAACCAGTATGGCACCCGGTCGGCTATTATCGGGGAGGTGGTGACGGAACATCCGGGCCGGGTGGTTATGCTGACCCGTCTGGGAGCCTCCCGTATCGTAGATATGCTTGCCGGTGAACTGCTCCCCAGAATATGCTAGAATATCTATTGAGGGGGATTTGGGGTTAGAAGTTGGGCGCCATTGAAACCCTGAAAAGGTGTGAGGTATTCCTGGGTCTGTCTGATAAAGACCTGCAAATAATTGCCGAGCTACCTTCCTGCCGGGAAAAGGCTTATCAGGCTCAAGAAGTCATTTTTGAATCGGGTGGAGAGGCCAGGAATTTCTATGTGGTCGAAGAGGGACATGTCAATCTGGTCTTGCGGGAGTCGGCCAGCCAGTTCCATCTGCCCAAACATACTGTGGTCCGCACTGTTACCAAGGGAGGGACCTTCGGCTGGTCGGCGGTGGTGCCACCGCATGTCCGTATTCTGGGGGCAACTGCCAGGAGCCCGTCTAAAGTACTGGCCGTCAGTGGCGAAGAGCTTCTGGCTCTGTTTGACCGGGAGCCCCATGTTGGCTATGAGGTAATGAACAGCCTGCTGCGAGTCATCGCAACCTCGTTCCGGAATATCGAGCAACTGCTGGTGACAGGGAAGGGCCCGCCCTTCTTTGAGAGGTGAAAACGGAGACAACGCAAACAGGCTAACGGTTACGAGCCGGCCTTTTTCAGATACTTCTCCACTCTCTTTAGTAGTTCCTGAGGACTGACCGGCTTATCGATATAATCCTCAGCTTCAAGTGAAAGCCCCCGACTGGTTGGAATGGAGGTTTCACCACCCCTTTCCGCGAAGCTGGTCAACATCACGAGCGGGATTTTGCTGAGTTCAGGGTCTTTCTTAAACTCCTCGGCAGCGGTAAAACCATCTTTTACGGGCATTATTATATCCAGGATGATTAAATCTGGCTTTTCCTCGCTCGCCTTACGCAGCCCCTCATTCCCTTCACGGGCTACTATTACCTCGTAGGGTTTGCTTTCCAGAACAATCTTGGTCGCTTCCACAAAATCAACATCATCATCAATAAGCAGAATTTTGGCTTTCTTGGTCATATTTTCACCCCTTCTATTGTCCCTTAGGACTTAGACTTTTTCTTTTTGAGGAGCTTCTCCACCCGTTCCAGCAGGACATCCGGGGCGATAGGTTTTTCCACGTAGTCGTCTACCGCCAGTGTCAGTGCGGTTTCCAGCTCGTACCGTCGGCGACTGGCTTCCTCTCTGACCGAGCTTAGAATCAAGATTGGTATCTCCCTGTACTTGGACCATCTCGCATCCTGGAGCTCTTTCAATACGGCAAATCCATCCATTTTGGGCATGAGAAGGTCAAGCATCATCAGGTCTGGCCTCTCTGCCTTCAGATTGGCCAAAGCCTCCACTCCGTCCTGGGCAGTTACGATTTGATAACCCCGAGATTCAAGAATTATGGTTAACGCGTCCCGCATATCTGGGTCATCATCGACTACCAAAATTTTCTGCGGCATTTTCACCTCCCTTGCATTATGACATAGACGTTGTGTTAAGTCTAGCCTTCCCGGCTATTTTCTTATATTGTACCCTATTGGCTGGTGTTTAAGAAGGCTCATCTCCCGTTATCTATGGCCTTTCCAGGCTGATTTCCATTTTCAGCTTTCCCGCTTTCTCATCGGCTCTGTCTATTTCCCGTTTCCCGCTGTATCCAGGTATTTGGGCAGGATGAAGGTGAACTTGCTCCCCCTTGCCAGTTCGTCTTCGGGGTTTGGGCTCTCCGCCCAGATTCGTCCCCTGTGGGCGGCAACAATCCTTCTCACAATGGAAAGTCCCAGGCCTGTGCCTGATTTTGTTGAGTCGATGCCTCGATAAAAGTCATCAAATATCTTGGGGAGGTCCTCGGCAGCAATGCCGGTTCCGATATCCAATACCTCCACCTGAATATCACTTTCGTGCTCAGTTACTCTCAGTTTTATGGTCCCCTTCTCCGGAGTAAACTTAATGGCGTTGGTTAGCAGATTAGTTATAACCTGCTGCAAGCGTATCCCTGAGGCTTTAATCTGGGGCAGGGACCTGGGCATCTCTACCTTTAACCCTACCTTCTTCTCTTTAGCCTGGCTGCGTACATTTTCGAGTGAATCTTTTACCGTTTTAGAGAGAGAAATCTCTTCAAACTCACTGACGATCTGCCCCGCTTCAATTCGGGAGATATCCAGGAGGTCACTGATAAGTTCCAGCAGTTCCGTAATCCTCTGGCTGCTTCTGGACAGCATATGTTTTTGTTTGTCGGCTATCTCTCCGGCGAAGCCGCCAACCATTAGCTGAAGATAGCTCTGGACAGCGGAGAGGGGGGCTTTCAAGTCGTGAGCCACCACCCCCAGGAAGTGGAGCAGGTGTTTTCTGCCTTCTTCCAGCTTGGCGAGTTCCTTGGTGGCTTCTTTCAGCTCTTTGGTTTTCTCCCGAATACCGCTGTCTTTTAGCGCCACTACCTCCCTTTGCCGTTTCCGCAATTCTCCTGAGAGGTGGGTTACCATATAAGCAGAGGCATAGAGGCAGGCGGTCAGAGCCACCAGGACCCCCAGAATATATGTTCCTTGGCGATACAGGTCAGTGGAAGCGAATCCCACCAGGTGAATATGGTCAATCACGCCGTTATATTCCAATCCCACCAGCAGTAGAACCAGGAGGATGGCTGCGGTGGCTACGAAATAGGCTACCCGATGATGAAGCAGTATCCCGGCGATAATCACATGGAAGACAAAATAGAAGATAAAGGGGTTTTCTATCCCACCGGTGAAGTGAATAAGTGCCGCCAGTACTAACAGGTCTAGGATGATATGGAGGTTGCCAATAGCCCTGACCTTATCAATTAATGGGGAGGTTGCTTTCGGTATTATCAGCAACCTTCTTAATGACACAGCCTGGCTTTGCGTTATTGAGCCACTGGCTTCAGCTTTAAGGCCCCGGGCCTGGAAGAAAAGCATAATGTTATAAGCAATCAGAATAGCACAGATAATGTATATGGGCAGTAAAGAGAAGTTAATGTTGAATACCTGTGTCGCCAGCAGGCTGGCGATGAGGACACTGGCCGTGGCTATCCACCTCATCGTCACGAAACCACTGAGCCTGACGACCAGAGTAGACTCTTCAGGGGTGAGCTCGGGCCTCGGGTTTTTTTTCGGGCGCGACCGGCTGGCTAAGTTAGTGGGCATAGATGCAACTCCATCGTCTATTCTAAGACCTCATATGGCAAGGTGCAAGTTATAGCCCGGCAGCGTCAAGTACCTGGGGGACCTTCTTTTCCCAGCCAATAGCCATGATGTGTACCCCCTGGCAAAAGGGTTTCATCTCGTTAATCAGACGAGCTGCAATCTCGATGCTCTTCTGTGCCTTGTTCTCCGCTTGGTCCATCTCCTCAATGAGGTTATCAGGGACGTATATCCCGGCCACGTTCTTGTTCATAAACCGGGCCATGGCTGCCGACCTGAGCATGACGATACCCGCCAGTACCGGCACATTGAGGTACGCCACTGCCTTCATGAATTCCTCGAACTTATCCGGCTCGTAGACAGCCTGCGTCTGGAAAAACTGCGCCCCGGCTTTTACCTTTTTCTCCATCTTGATAAGCTGGGGTTCCAGGGGGTCAGCGGCGGGGGTTACTATTGCCCCGAGGCAGAATTGGGGGGCGCCTTTCAGTTCATTACCGGAAAGGTCCCGTCCCTGCCCCAGCTCCCTGGCGGCGAGTAGTAGAGAAACCGAATCAAGGTCGAATACGGGCTTGGCCTGGGGATGGTCACCGAGAGCCACAAAATCACCGGTGAGACAGAGCACGTTCTCTATTCCCAGAACATAGGCACTGAGCAGGTCAGATTGCAGCGCAATACGATTTCGGTCCCGACAGGTCACCTGGAAGATTGGGTTCAGCCCCTTCTCCTTGAGAAGACGACAGGTAGCCAGAGAGCCCAGCCGCATTACCGAGCTTTGCTGGTCAGTGGCATTGATACCGTCAACCCGTCCCCGCATCAGCTCGGCGTCCTCCAGCATCCCCTCTATCTCTACTCCCTTCGGTGGACCAACCTCGGCAGTGACCACAAACTTGCCATTTTGGGCTAGCTCGGCGATGTTCATTTTTTAACAGCCTCCTTCTCCTCCTTCTCCAGTGCCCACATGATGGTAGTTCTTAAATTCTTCGGAGGTTGCATCTTACTATAGTCCTTGGGGCTAATTATGGTTTTCATCTTATCCAGGCGATTGAGCTTCTTGAGGCGCTCGTATATTAAATGCCAGCCACAATCCCGTGTCTCCGGTTCAAATTCACACTTGCCGTTCTTGGCACCGCCGCAGGGCCCGTTAATGAGACCTTTGGTGCAGGCAGTCAGGGGGCAGATGCCCCCGGTATAATCCAGGAGGCACTCCCCGCACTCAAGGCAGCGCTCTTCACCCCGCCACTCCCCACGGGCACCTCCCACATTAATGGTATTACAGGCCGGGTGGGTTACCTTATCAACCACTTTCGATGTAGCTTGAACCCCGAGGCCGCAGGTCATAACTAAAAGGGAATCAGCCGAGTTTATCTCGGCCTCATGCGCCTTCAGCCGGAACTTCACCAGAGCCTTGTCACAGAGGAAATCGACCACAGCGTGGCCGACTATCGTTTTCCCTTCCTCTTCTAATTTCTGTTTCATCTCCATGACCTGGGCTTCCCCACCTGTATAGCAGGCTTCGGCACAACCCTTGCAGCCAACGAGGAAAATACGCTGCTCGCCCTCCAGGAACTTCAAGATTTCAGGCAAAGGTTTTTGTTCGGAAATTATCATTTCCTCAAATCTCCTTTCTCAGAGTTATCAGGATAATCCGAAACAACTTCCTCTAACGTTACTTTAATAATCTGGGGGATTCGCTGTTGCAGCTTCGCCGATAGCTCCAATCCCCAGCTCATATCTTCAGGCTCGACGCCAATGACGACCACCTCTGCGGGCTTCTGCCCGAATCTTTCCATCAGCCACAGATCTTCCAGCAGGCTCACCTGATGCAGTGAGGTAAGAACCCTGTTATCCGGCTTTATATCCTGGGAGTTAAACCGGTAGATTGCCCCCGGTTCGCCTCCGGCTTGCACGGCATCGACGATAATCAGCTTATCAACTTCTCCACAGGACAGGGAAGCACCCGGTAATGTCCCCCCATCTATCACCTCAAGTTCCACGTTACTTGGTGCTGGCATTTCCTGCATGGTATGAGCGACATGAACCCCAATCCCCTCATCCTTTAATAACAGGTTACCGACGCCGAGCACCGCAACCCTGGGAATGTGGCTGGTTGTTGCCATTTGCCTCCTATCTAGCACACGCGAAATCTGCCCATGTCTTTTCCCCTGGGGGTAATAAGATGAATAGCACAGGCCAGGCAAGGGTCAAACGACCTGATAATCCTCACTATCTCAAAGGGGTTGGTCTCGTCCTTAATCTTTGTCCCGGTAAGCGCCTGCTCCACCGGCCCTGGCTGTCCCTGGTCATCTCTTGGAGAGCAGTTCCAGGTGGTAGGTACCACGCACTGATAGTTGGCAATCTTTCTATCCTTAATCTCAATCCAGTGTCCCAGAGCGCCCCGGGCGGCATCGACCAGACCCATTCCAGTAGCTTCCTCAGGAATTTCATAATCCACACAAACTGGCTCGCCGGGCTTAAGCTGCAGGAGCCATTCGGGCATGGTATCGGCAACCAGCTTGGTATAGAGAGCCCGCGCCGCATGGCGACCCAGTGTCGAGAACAGTACGCTGGGGGGAGCCTTGAACCGGGACAGGACGGAATCTACCAGAGCTTTTACCCTGGGCTCGCCACCGGCATAGGTAACTGCCATTCGAGCCAGAGGACCGACCTCATAGACCTTGCCCTTGTAGCGCGGCGATTTTATCCAGGAATAAGCTCCGGCCTTACCGGGCTCCGGCCTGGTTTCACCGGCAGCAGGGTGCCGTCCATTATCATAATCAGCATACCAGGAATGTTTGACCGCTTCCGTTATCTTACTGGTATCTAATGCCTCCAGTTTGAGGTCAGTGGAGACCGTCCCCTGTTTGAGCAGTCTTTTCCTTTTGGTCAGGTCTTTCTCCTTGACATCAAGGTCGAAGCTGCCGTAGGAAAGCAGGTTGCCGCAGCCCTTGCCTATCTCAAAGTAATCGCCGTAAGCCTCGGCTACCATCAAAACATCAGGTATGTAGACGTTATCAATGAAGTCCCTGAGTTCATTCAGTCGCCAGAGGAAGGCGGCTATCTTGTCTACCGTGGGCACCTCAGTAACGCCACCGGGCATAATGGCACAGTTATGAGGCATCTTACCGCCAAAAATGGAGAGCATCTCCTGCCCTTTGCGCCGCATGTGAAAGGCTTCCACATAGTGAGCCACCGCCTGCCGATTGGCTTCATCCGAGAGGCGGTAGTCTCCCTCGTAACGCGGGACAAAAGGCCCCAGTTCACCTCTCTCTATGAATGTCTTTATCGAATTCAGGGTAGAATCGTTACCTTGATAGCTGGCTACTTTGGTTACATCCACATAGTCCAGCGCACACAGGTGATAGAAGTGGAGGATGTGGTCGGCAATGTGAGCGGCACCCAGAATGAGGTTGCGCAATAGCCTGCCATTATCAGGTATTTTGTCAGCAGTGCCGAAGGCACTGTCCAGGTTAAGGGTAGCTGCCATGGAGTGGCTGGTAGGACATACCCCACAGATACGCTGAACGTATCTCTGGGCATCCCGGGGGTCTCTGCCCTGTAAGATGAGTTCTATACCGCGGAAGAGGGTCCCCGTGCTCCGTGCTTCCTTTATTTCCCCGTTCTCCGTCACCGCCTCGATTTTGAGATGACCTTCGATACGTGTTACCGGATCAATGATAATCTTAGCCAATCGCTTAAACCTCCTCTCTACTGCTGCCAATGTTCGGCAGGGCGTCCTCGGTTAATTTCTGATAGAAGGGTGCGAGCAGGTCCGGGAAACCAGGTTCCACGCAGCCGATGCAGGGGGAACCGCTGCCTATGCACCAGTTCACACCACCATTCCAGAGCCTGAGGGGACAATCAGCGTAGGTTACCGGGCCCTTGCATCCCAGCTCGTTGAGGCATCCGGGGTCACCGAATTTTTTAGCAAACTTGCCCTCGTCGAAATAGGCCCGGCGGGGGCAGTTTTCGTGAATTAACTGTCCGTAGAAGGCCTTGGGACGTTTATGTTCATCCAGTTCCTCCGGTTTGGGCAGTCCGAGAAGCAGAACCCTGGCCAGAGTGCCGACAAACCAGTCGGGGTGGGGTGGGCAGCCGGGAATATTAATCAATGGAGTAGAGATGTTACGTAGTCTGAAGAGCTCGCCGACGCCGATGCAGCCAGCCGGATTGGGCTTGCCGGCAGCAATTCCTCCGAAGGCGGCGCAGGTGCCCAGAGCGACTACGGCCAGAGCATCCCTTCCCAGGGATTCCACCCGGTCGGTCATAGATATCGCCTTGCCATCGTCCTCACCGATAGAGCCGTAATCAGTAGCGTTGCCCGTCGTGGGTATTGCCCCTTCCACCACCAGGATATAGTTACCCTTCTTACTCTGGGCGGTTTCCTTCAACTCTTCAATAACAATATCACCGGAGCCGGCCATTACGGTGGCGTGAAACCTGAGGTTGACGTGTTTGCCCGGGATAACCTCATCTATCAGCACATTCTTGATGGTGGGGCTAACCGAGTTGAGCACGGAGACAGAGCAACCGGTACAGGTAGCGCACTGCAACCATATTACCGGAATTTCCGAGGTCTTGGAATTTCCCATAAACTCCTCCTCATTCTTATCTTGTTCCTGTATCACTAGTTACCTAGAATGTCCGGTATATTTATTATGGTACCATCTTCTAATGAACACCCCCAACCGGCTTTCATCATAGCCGTTCCGTGCATCAGCGCAGGATGAGCCCTTATGGTTGCCGAAAGTGGTGTGGTATTGAAGAGCGTTTCTGATGTGGTTCCCGGCGGTTGCAGCATAGCAAGAGGCTATCTTCATCATCAACGCATAGGAAGAAATCAAACATCCGCTTATATCTTACACACTGGATGTGGAATTGTCAACGAGAGAAGTATGGGGTTTTATTTGGTTTTGGTTGATTCCAGATGCACTCCCCCTGACCCCCTCTCAAACAGGTTTTTCCTGATTATGCGTTCTTTCGTATGTTTGAGAGGGGGTCAGGGGTGAAGCAAGCAATCGCCAACCGAATGCAACCGTGCGCCCGTATGGCTTCGGTGAGAATAATAATGGCGGAGAAAAGCCGGACCTGGCTAGGTGGTACCGAGTCCCACCCTGGCTATATAGTCCTCTATCTCACTCAAAAGGGCGGGGTCGTCTATAGTAGGCGGCGTTTCGTAGTGTTCACCACGGGCTATCTTTCTTAAGATAGCCCTCAGTATTTTGCCGGACCTTGTCTTGGGCAGTTGCTCAAGGATAATCACCCGTTTTAGATTGGCAAAGGCACCAATCTGCTTCTTCACCATCAGCACCAGTTGCGCCGCTACCCCTTCGGCTCGCTGCTCCGCACCATTTTTCAGCACGGCAAATCCTATCGGCACCTCTCCCTTAATATCATCGGCAATGCCAATAACGGCGCACTCGGCTACGTCAGGATGGCCGGCAATAACCTCCTCCATGGCACCGGTTGACAGCCGGTGGCCGGCCACATTGATGACATCGTCAATTCTGCCCATGACATGGACATAGCCATCACGGTCAATATAACCACCGTCACCGGTTACGTAATATCCGGGAAACTGGTCCAGATACGATTCCCGATACCTCTGAGCGCCCTGCCAGAGTGAGGCCAGAGTGCCCGGCGGTAGCGGTAGCCTGATAGCGATAGCGCCTTCTTTTTCCGGAGGCAGGACATTACCATTGTTATCCAGAATCTCTAATTGATAGCCAGGAACGGCTTTACCGGCGGAACCTGCCCTGGCCGGCAGGTTCTCGATTCCCACGCAGATACCCGTGATGGCCCAAGCTGTTTCGGTCTGCCACCAGTGGTCGATAACAGGCACCTTCAGGAGATCTCTCAGCCAGTAAAACGTATCCGGGTCGGTTCTTTCCCCGGCCAGAAACAGGTACTTAAAGTGAGACAGGTCATAGTCCTTTAAATACTCACCCTGAGGGTCTTCTTTCTTGATTACCCTGGCGGCAGTAGGCGCGGTGAAAAGCGCTTTAACCTTATGCTGCGATATAACTCGCCAGAAAGCACCGGGGTCGGGTGTGCCCACGGGCTTACCTTCGTACATAACACTGGTACAGCCCTGGAGAAGCGGCCCATAGATAATGTAGGAATGCCCGACAACCCAGCCAATATCCGAGGCTGCCCACCAGACCTCACCCGGCTCCATACCGTAGATATTTTTCATGCTCCATTTTAAGGCAACGGCGTGGCTGCCGTTATCCCTGATGACCCCTTTCGGTTGAGCCGTTGTCCCTGAGGTATAAAGTATGTAGAGGGGGTCGGTTGAGCGCAACCTGGCGCAGCCGACCGGTTCCGCCCCCTTCATGAGCTCAAGCCAGTCGTAATCTCGCCCGTCTACCATGCTGGCTTGTAGCTGTTCCCGTTGATAAATGATGCACTTCTCCGGTCGGTGAGTTGCCAGGTCAATCGCCTCGTCGAGGAGGGGCTTGTATTCGATAATCCGGCTGCCCTCGATGCCGCATGAGGCCGAGATAACCAGCCTAGGGCGGGCATCGTTGAGCCTGGCGGCAAGTTCGTTGGCCGCAAATCCGCCGAAGACCACCGAATGTATAGCACCGATTCGGGCGCAGGCGAGCATGGCTATAGCTGCCTCGGGTATCATCGGCATATAAATAACGACACGGTCTCCTTTAGAAATGCCGTTTGCCGTCAGAACCCCGGCGAACCTTGATACTTCATCGAGGAGCTCAGCATAGGTGAATTTCCTGACAGTGCCGGTAACCGGACTGTCATAGATAAGGGCAATCTGCTCAGCCCGGCCGCTGGCAACATGGTAGTCAAGAGCGTTGTAGCAGGTGTTGATTTCGCCGTCGGGGAACCAGCGGTAGAACGGCGGGTTAGAATCGTCCAGAACCCTTGAATATTCCCGGTACCACTGTATATCCCTGGCCGCCTCCGCCCAGAAGTCCTCAGCGCGCTCAATTGATTTCTGGAATGTTATCTCATACTCTCCGGACAACTTTAACCTCCTGAGCCTGGCTCAGAGTAATAACCCGGGCATCTGCCTTCCGTCGCCCGGTGTTACTATATAAATAATCCCTACTTCGGATATCGAACCTATATCTAATTATAGTACGAAATCCGAATTAAGTCAATAGTGATTAGAGGTGAGCAAGTTCGTTATTCAAAGCAATTATCGGTTGGAAAGGCGCTTTTATTTGAGCCACTTTAAAAAAACGGGGGATGTGCTAAAATATTGAAGTAAATCGCTATTTTTCAAACTAATACAGGAGGGCGGGTGCGGATATGATAATAGACGAGCTTGATAGAGAAATCATCCTTGAATTACAGAAGTCGGGCAGGAAGAGTTACATGGAGCTCGCCAAGTTGCTGCATGTCTCCGAGACTACGGTGCGGAACCGGGTGAAACATCTTGTCGACCAGAATGTTATCACCATCAATGCCATCCCTGACCTGAAGGCGCTGGGATATGGCTTCGTCGGCATTATAGGTTTGCAGGTAAGGCTGTCAGACCTGCGCGGGGTCGCCGACCGCCTGGCGAAACACCCGAATGTGTGTTATGTCGCCAATGTCACGGGCAGGTTTGATTTGATAACCATCGTCGTCACCAAGTCGTCGGAGGAGTTTGCCGATTTCATGGAGAAAGTAATCTCCGACATTCCCAGCGTCCTAAGAACCGAGACGTTCGTCAACCTGCACGTTTACAAGGGGCAGGTAGTCGGGCTGGAGACGGGGCAGCTTGTCAATATCCTGGATATTCCACCTGCCCGGGAGTCTTAACGATATACCCCTGTATTCGAAATAGCGCCGGGAGTAGCGAGCCTTCCTGGTGAATTCTCTCAGACAGACCCTTATTATTTGGGTGCTTTGTCTTTATCAAATAATTTGTAATATTTACCGCTAAGCGATATGGCCAGAAAGAATATAGGCCTGTCAACCTTCCTTACCCTCAACGGACAGTGTTTCAGCCCCTTGGGAGCATAGATAAGACAGCTTTTGGTGAGAATATACTCTTCGTCTTCCAGCCAGAACTCCACTTCTCCGCCCAAATCATTAGGGTTTTGCGGGTCACTGCCGAAAAAGCCGATGACCTCATCAAAATCATGGGAGTGAGCCGGGGTACCCGGTGTCTCCGTGGCTTTCCAATACCAGGAGCAAATTACGCTAAAAGCTCCCTCTACTACGTTCTCGTCCAGCCATAATATGCGGGTTGCCCTTTCGTTATACCCGACGGCTTCTCCTTTTTTTTGTACGTCCTCCGGGACCTGTAAATCGGTCACTATATATTTTTTATACTTTAATGCAGCCATTTTATGTCTCCTCCTTCTAATAATTATTCCTCACTGAACTCAATATGCTTATTGTAGTGGTATCCTTTTAAGGCTGTCAATAATTACGGGATAGCCTATTCAATATGGTTTATTCCCTGATAATGGCCAGGGCCGGACAGAAAAATTTTTCAACACAGATTCCGCAACCGGTGCACTTCTCAGGGTCGATTCTGGACCTGTCATTACCCTCGATGATAGCCCCTTCGGGACATTCATCGATGCAGGCTCCGCAGTTGAGACAATCCTCAGTAATTCTGTAAGTCAAGACAGCCGCCTGGCTCCTCTGAACCCGCCCACATCTACCCGAGCCAAAATTATGAAGCCTGGGAAGGGCAAGTTCCTATCTACCAGTCTTATCTAAGACCTCTTCGGGCATTTATTTCAGCCGACCCCGGACACCTTTATTCGTTGGACCGCCGCTTATCCAGGTCTTCTTCCGTTTCCGTGCCGTCCAGGTCGAAAAATACCAGTTTGCCTTTATCCTCTTCAGGGGCTAATTTCTTATAGGCCTTTTCCGTCAGCCTGGGGGCGTAGTGGCACTGGACCATGATAAAGGGCCTGGTCAGGTTCTTATATCTTATCGGGCCATGTACAAAACCCGCCGGCATAAAGAGCAGATTGGACTTTTTGGTCACATATCTCTCCTGCTCAAAGCCCATATAATCTTCCGTCTCCAGTCCCGCATCCTGCGGGTCATCCGGGTTCGTTCCGATGATGACCATGAATTCAGGGTCATTATGCGTGTGGGGCCCGTGGAACGGCCAGGGTAGTGAAGTTATCCATAAAGCCCAGAACTGATGGCACCCCTTGATGACGTCGTCATCCGTAAATACGACGGTTGACGGCAAGCGGCCGAACTTGTGCTGCTTTTTTTCCGGGCTGAGTTCGTGCCAGAAATACTTCCCGTATTTTGACTTACCGGCACTTGCTTTTTTGGCAGGCTCATCCTTCGCAGTGCTTTCGGGCGAACCCTTAAGCCTTTTGGTAATCTCCTGAATCTTCTGGTACTCTTTTTGAACTTCCTCGTCGGTCTGTGTGCCGTCGAAATCGAAGAACACCATTTTATCCCGCTCTTTCTCGGGCACCAGCTCCCTGAGAGGTTTCTCGGTTAGCTTGTGAGCACGCTGGGCCTGGATAAAGATGAAGGGTCTTCTCAAATTCCGGAACCTTATCGGGCAATGCACCATATTGGCGGGGACATATACCAGGGTCGATTCCGTAATGACGTGTTTCTCCATCTCCGGTCCCATACAGAACTCTACCTCGCACCCGAGGTCCGTAATATTATCCGGGTCTGTTCCCAGCATTACCAGCAACTCGTCATCTTTGTGAGTATGGGGGCCGTGTGCTGGCCTGGGCAGGGAGGTGACCCAGAAGGCCCAGAAATGGTTACTCCCCTCAATGATATCGCTGTCGGCGAACAGGATGGTTTGAGGCCAACGGCCGAATCCCCGGTATCTCTGCTCCGGCGGAAGCTCATTTAAGCGATACTTACTATGTTTCAAATCAGCCATTTTCCCCTCTCCCTTCTTTTTATAAGTATTTTTTAGCGGCCCCGCGCCATCGTTCGTGTTTAAAAGATAGTTATTCCTGGGCTCACTCGTGGAAATACTATATTAACGACCCCCCTTTGTCAAGCGGACGAAAGCCCCAGGTTGCGTCCGGCAACCGCCCGGCACCGGTTCTCCCAGATATTACGCCAGACCCGGCGGGATAACGACTATTCGGGCAGGTCGTGTCTTACGTACTCAGGTGCGAAATTGATATCCAGATGATAAACAGGTTTATTAATTATGTGGGGTGTCCTGCCATAGCCATGAATTAAACCAGGGGGAAAATGGAGAACCGTGGGCTTGCTGATGATATGTTCTTCCCGTTCCTCGCCCAGGCATACCGAGATTTCGGCATCAAATTTCCCAATATCGTACGGGTCGCTGCCAAAGTACATTATGAACTGGTGAAAATCGTGTGAATGGGGATTCTCATACAGTGTTTTTCTCATTTCCTCATTTAGGATTGTCGTCGTGGCCATTACCGCCCATCCGGCGTCGACGCCATGCGGGGTAGCCGAGAACATACAGGTTGGGTACTCCCCTTGTCTAACTATTTTCAGCTCTGCTGGTATTACGTATTTTCCGTATTTTGTTTCAGCCACTTTTTAATAACCTCCTTCCCTCTTGTTTTTGCTGAGGCTGACATACTGTCCGGTAACCGGGTGCTGTTCAATTTAAGATGAATATCCGGCAGGTCATTTCCACACTTTTTTTAACGTACTGGCTATGGAGCGGGAAACCATCCTGCCTCCCAAACGGACAATAGTTTTCTTGCGAACGTTATTGGCTATCTCATACGCCTGGGACCTGTATTTTTGCAAATCATCGGGCGACATTCTTTTTGAGAAATAGTTATTAAAGGATTTCATCCCCACTTTTCGCCAATCGATATTCTTCTTATCTTCTTCACTCATAGAGTCATATAATGGGGTGCCGGCTATCGGCATATAGCTATTTACATCAAAAAAATCTGTTTTGAAATTCTTCATTACTTTTAATGTCTCTTCAATATCTTCTTTGCCTTCATCCGGTGTGCCCAGCAATACTGAAGTTGCCGAAATGATGCCACTTTTATAGACCATATGGCTCGCTTCGATAATCTGTTCAACAGTTTCCTTTTTATTAATAGTCTTTAATACTCGTTCGCTCCCCGACTCTAAACCCAGATACATACCAGAACAGTTAGCCCGTTTCATCAATTGAAGTAAGTCTTCGTCGAGATTATCGTACCTGGCGGTACATCTCCAGGCTATATTCAGCCTGTTGCTAATCATGGTGTCACAGAACGTCTGTAAATATTTCCGGTCAAATGTGAAAGTCCCGTCTACAATATCAACATAACTGACCTTGTATGTATCGTTTAGTAGTCTCAGTTCTTCAATGACATTATCCACACTGCGACGACGTACCTTCCCTCCCCAAAACCTCCTGTCCGCACAGAAAGAACATGTGTAAGGGCAACCACGGACTGTAGATATACAATGCGCCCGATAGCGAGCATAATCGCAGTTCAGCACCAGGTCTCGGGCAGGAAACGGCAGTTCATCGAGGTTGCCGATTAGCTCTACACCGGGATTATGCTGCACCTGCCCATCCCCGTTTCTGTAGTGGATTCCGGGAACTTTTTCCCATTTCGGGTTATCCTTCTTGAGTTCCTTAACGAGGCGTAGAAGCGGGACCTCGCCCTCACCCCGGACAACGAAGTCTATATCAGGATTCTGCATGACCTCTTCAGGGCAAAAGGTCGGATGAAACGAGCCGGCCACAATCTTTATATCCCGGTCAATCTCTCTAACCAGGCCACATATTCTTTCAACTACATATTTCAATGGGGTATGGTATGATATTCCCACAGCCATTGGATTTGTCTGCCGCACAATATCCGTCAATTTTTTCCAGATAACGTGGTCCTTATCGTTTACAATCGTCTCTAACTCTCGTTGTCCGGCGGCCAGTTCTCTGACATTGACCCTTAACCAGCTCGGTAATATGGAAGCCAGAGGGCTGGCGGCTGTGGAATCCATCAACAGGTCTCCCGTTAACACGGCGGTTTCAATACCTTCATGACGGAGATACGCCGCCAGACTAGTTGGGCCTAAATTATATCCACGATTTACTGACTGTCCCTTTAAGATAGAATGAGGCGGATCAATAAGCAGAATATCCATTATTGCTTCCTCCTTTTTTGCCTGCCCCCCGGTTATTGTACCACTATTGTTGCTTAAAGTCTCAACATTGGCTTCAGGAACGGGTGCCCAAGCTCCGAGCGGTAAAAAAAAGAACCTGTCAAAAAGGTTCTGTGCGGGTTCTATTTGGTTTTGGTTGATTCCAGATGCACTCCCCCTGACCCCCTCTCAAACAGGTTTTTCCTGAGTATGCGTTTTTTCGTATGTTTGAGAGGGGGAGTGATTTTGAGAGGGGGCATAGCCCCCTCTCTTATATACACCCCTCTCCAGCCAGAAATAACTGTGGTTTCCTGCCAGTGTGTCGGGCTGGAGAGGGGCCAGGGGTGAGGTAAGCTACTGCCAACCAAATGCAAATAAAACCTCTGTGTGCACTAGTTGACAGGCCGTTTATAATGTGGTATAATTTCATTATGGAAATATTTAGTGGTGGAATATAATGAGCACGGAAGACATATACAATATTCAGATAACGGCTGTTGTCCACGGTTTCATGCAAGTGTGGAACCGGTTCGAAGCCACTCTATCCAAGGAACTGTCTCAAATACAAGAAAGGCTTCAAGGGATGCACCCGCAGAGGGAGCACCAGCCAAATACCAACTATGAACTTTTTTACCGGGCCTGTAGCAGCATGTACCCTGAGGGCAATATCACCATGGGCGAGTTTAGCAATGCCCTGTCGGTACCACTGAGCACAGCAACACGCATAGCCGACTGGCTGGTGGACAATGGATACATTCAAAGACTGCCGGATGTTGACGATAGAAGAGTAGTGAGGGTATCCCTTACCGACACGGGAAAGGAGCTTTTCAAAGCCATCGACCGGTATATCAGACAGCGTATGCAGCAAATCCTGTCAAGCCTCACCGCTGAAGAGAGAACGATATTGCTTACCCTCGTCAGCAAGGTGGTATCCGGGCTTAAGGAAGCGGCTAAGTAAATTTTTTTAAACATATATTTCCAGTATGAAATATTACCTGATTAGAATAATGTGGTGTTATGGGAAATCTTAAATTAGCTTTATTTCTAGCTTTCAAGTCAATTATC
>CAYWRT010000013.1:0-22226 GCA_964460815.1 uncultured Dehalococcoidaceae bacterium | reverse complement strand
TCTACAGAGGAGGCATCATGAAGACAGAGCTGGCACTCCGGGAGTTTATCGCCAGTCGCATCGCGGCTAATCTTAGCCCAGCTACCATTTCGTGGTACGAGGACAGGCTTTCTCCCTTCGCCGAATCCTGCCCGACCATGCCGCGGCGTCCCGAGCCTATCGAATGCTTCTTGGCAACCGTCAAGGGTAGCCCGGAGACAAAATTCGATGTTTACCGCGCCCTGAAGACCTTTTTCAAATTCATCGGCAGCCGCCGTTACTCTAGCTCTGGATAACCTTCCAGTAACCAGATCTGGCGTCAGTTAATCCATGCCTCATGCGGCGGTTCTGCCCTGCCTTTATCCGTTAGTCGATAGTACCGCATAGTGCCCTGTGAAAGCCACGGCACCTCGGATTTCTCAATAGACTCTTCTCTCCCGGAAAATTCAACGAGTCCGAAAAGCTTCATCTGGTGCAGGTAATTCAAAAATGAATGGTAAGTGGGTGGCCGCAGCCTCTCCCTGCGCTTCCTGCCCTGGTTGATGTTATCATATTCCTCGCGGAGGGCACGGTGTATCTCAGCGGGACGCCCTTCGTCATGATTTACTAAATAATTCCGGATGAATAGTCCAGTGGGGACTCGCCATGGTTTTCCCAACCTCAACTCAGCCATTGTCCTTAACCTCGAATATCGGCTTGAGGCGTTCTTTTAATGCCACCGGCTTGATCTTCTCATAGCGCCGCGTGCTGTCCAGCTTCTTGTGGCCCAAAAGGTCAGCAATATCCGATATCTCTTGGCCAGCGATGCGGCGTAACGCCGCCGCAGTGTGCCGGAAGAGATGTGAATGCAGGCGGTCTTCCATGCCAACTCTCCGGCCGAGCTTCTTCAACCAGCGCCAGACATCGTAATACTCGTATGGGAAGAGCCTCTTGTCCTTGCTGTGTCTCCAGGAGAGATACTTCCTGAGGGCATCCAAGGACTGTCGGCTGACTGGAATCCACCCGTCTTTCTTCGTCTTCTCTCGGTGAGCATATAGAAAACCGCGTTCCCAGTCGATGTCGTTACTGGTCAGCGCCAAAAGCTCGGATATTCTTAGTCCGGTATCGCAGAGGATCGTTACCAGAACGGTTTCCATGGGTGTCCGGCAGCTATCAAGCAACTGCTGAATTTCCTGGTGCTCAAGGTAGTCAGGAATACTCTCGCTCTCGACAGTCGGTACCAGAATAACCACGTCCTTCTGTCGTAGAAAGTCGGAGAAATATCGGCGGAGGGCGAAACCGTGGGCGGCTACGGTAGCCGGCTTTCTCCCCTTATCAAGGAGCTGCTGCAACCATTCCTGGGCCGAATCCTGAGAAAGCTCCCGCCCATTTAGGAAACGCTCGAACTGCTCCAGAGTGCTGCGATAAGCCGTCTTGGTGGCCTTGCTCACCGGGTTCAGGGAGCCCTTCCGATTAAGCCGGTCAAGGAACTCTTCGATGCTGAGAGACATTATTCTGGTTCACCTCCTTTAAAACAAAAAAGGCAGACAATGTTCTTGTCCGCCCTCTCTTGCTATGTCTCGCTATACGAGTAAGATATATTTACTTAAGCAGGTCGAGAAATTCTTCCCTAGTAAGGTTTGCTCCCTTTATAATTTCCCTCAACATTCCTTTCTTTATTACCCGGTGCTTTGGTACGACTACGGTATGGTTGGTCTGGGGATGGTAGTACACCATATGGCTACCCTTTTGCCTATCGAACACAAAGCCTGCTTGTTCTAACGCGGCAGTTACACGGCGCCATCCGATAATAGGCAAGCGGCTCACACCGACACCTCAAGCTCCTCGACCTGCGGTAAGGACAATTCCCTATCACTGAGGCTTTCCACGTAGACGCTTATAGCCTCCTTGATATTATTCATCGTTTCGTCGCGGGTCTCCCCTTGAGTGGCACACCCGGGCAGGGTGGGTACATATGCCACGAAGCCACCCTCTTCCTGTTCTTCGAGCACCACCTTATAATTCTTCATATGCTCACCTTCTTTTTATCAAACATAAGTTTTATTATATTATATCATATCAGAAATTAAGCGGCGTTCAAATCGGCTACTACTCTGCTTTCCCCGTCCTTTCCAGAAATCGGGCGACTTTCTCCAAATCGTTAACCTTAACCTCTTTCATGGTTTCCCCAGGGTTGAGATACTCAAAGGCTTTCTCCCTAATTGCTTCCAATAAACCAGCAAACGTGTTCAGATCATTTTCAGAAAGCGGTGACATCATTTCTTGGACTAGATCCCAGCCCGGAATATTCGCCTGGTCCAGCTTTTCCTTTCCCTTCCGTGTCAGAGACAACCGGACCGTCCTGCGGTCTCCAAGACTTCTCGTTCTGGCAACTAAGCCGTCCTTCTTCATACGATCGACTATCAAGCTGACGCTATTGGTGTTGCGGTCCAGCCATTGTGCCACGTCACTTACCGTCACCGGTTCTTCGATTAGCCTGATCGCCATTAGAACCATATATTTCTGAGGTGTCAGCCCTACTTTAGAGAACATGACTTCTTCGCACCGGTACAGCAGGTTGTAGGTCTGGTGGTAGAGAGCCCACGCCCTGAGTACCGGATGTCTCATTGTAAATTTAACTGGCATATTTCCTCCTTTCCCTAGGAGAGTTCTATGTCGCTTATGTTAATTATAACTCATGTGAAAACGGCTTCCAAAAAGTACCAACGTACTAAGGCGATACATTACATTTGGACAATGTAATTATAGAAGTATATATGATTTAATCATATATGTGGACAATAAATAATGGCCGTCCCTGTCCCCTTGAAAGCGAGCGGAGTGTCCACCCCTCCTCGAAAAGATGGGAGGGAATATGCCCGAGGAAGCAGGAGAAAAGACCAAAATATTGATCGCCGACGACCACCACATGGTGCGGCAGGGGATTAGGCAATTATTGGAGCATGAAGGTGATTTTGAGGTTGTTGGCGAGACGGATAACGGTTTAGACGCGGTCAGGCTGGCCCGTGAACTAAATCCCGACATTATTATCATGGAAGCCCGTATGCCCAAGCTCAGCGGTGTAGAAGCTACCAGGAAGCTCAAACTAGAGCATCCCCAGGCCGCTATTCTGATACTGACCGACTCTGAAGACGACGAATACGTTGCCGGCCTTATCGGAGCCGGCGCCGCCGGCTACATGCTGAAAAGCGCCCATGGTGAGGAGCTGACTCAGGCTATCCGTTTGGTGCATGCCGGGCAGTTTGTCTCTCACCCGATGGTCGCACAGAAATTATACAGGCGAGCGACCCGGCGGCCGTTGGCGGTCACTTCTACCGAGCACCTGACACACCGCGAAATGGAGGTGCTGAAGCTGGTAGCCAGGGGAATGAATAATCGCGACATCGCCGATGAACTCGGCGTCGGTCTGCGTACAGTCAAGAGCCACCTTGAGACTATCTTCTCTAAGATGGGTGTAAACTCACGAACTGAAGCGGTGCTGGAGGCTATGAAGCACGGATGGATCAGCATCGAAGATGATTGAGAATTCAAGCCTCCTCACTAATGTAAATTTACTTTGTACTCTTGACAATAGCCACTATTTATAGTACTATTTTGGTATATTGATATGACAGATATCGAGAAGCTGGTCAATAAATTCCTGACCGATAAAACTCATATCACGGTTGATGATTGCGACAGGCTTCTCACCAACTATGGTTATGTATTGCATAAAAAGTCCGGAAGCCATCGTGCATATCACAAGAAGGAAGCTTACCCTATAACAGTAGTGATACCGAAAAACAAGAAATATATCTTAAGCCCTTACGTTAACAGGATTATCAAAGACCTCGGATTGGAGGAGTAATATGACAACTGCGACTGAACGCAAACCGCTAGAATATTATCTCAATCTCAAGTATCCTGTGACCATCGAAGCCGCCCCGGAGGGAGGATACTTCGTTCAGATTGAAGATTTGCCAGGATGTTATTCTCAGGGCGAAACCGTCGAAGAAGCCATGGAGATGATTGAAGAAGCCCGGAAAATGTGGCTTGAGGTTGCCTATGAGGATGACCAGGACATTCCCCTACCCAGGACAGAAAGAGAATACAGTGGTAAGTTTAACGTCCGTTTCCCTAAGAACCTGCACCGCCGACTCGACCAAATGGCTGACAGGGAAGGCGTTAGCCTCAACCAGTTCCTGGTGTCGACACTTTCGAGAGAAGTCGGTCTGGAAGAGTCTAAGCGAAAAAAGAGGGAACGGAAATAACCGGACGCTGAAGCGTTTATTATCATGAATATTGATAATGCTGCAAATGAAATACGAAGTGAATATATTGAACCGATGACGAAATCAGTTAATCGTTTCTCGGGATTCATTGCAATTGTTATCGTTATATTAGGTTTGCTTTTATTCTTTATCGGTCGTGATTTTTTAACTAGTATTGAGCACAAAGTTGAGTTAGTTCAAGCTATATTAGTTTGTTCTACAGCTTTGATGGGTCTGTCTGGTCTCATGATAATCGAAACGAAGAAGATCAATGTTGAAGGTTTGAATTCGGAAGACGGGCGGGAAAGAGTTCGAGCGATTAACTACATTACCTCACTTGCAAGAGGAAATCTGTTTTTACGCTGGTCCATGTTGTGGGCTATCTTCTCAATAATTATTAGTGGTTTGAATCTAATGATAGATAACTCAGCCTTACTTGCTGGTTCAATCATGGCCTTTTTAGCTCAGATATATTTGTTCATATGGGGTCTGTTGTTTTCTGAATTCTTACCATCATAATTACATGCGGTGAAAAGCAATCAAAGGATTGACACAAAAAGTTCTTTTGGATACATTGATGATAGAAATGTCAAAGAAGGTCGAAATTACCACTACGTCACGGGACAGTGACCTTTTGGACGGGGGTCAGGAAATACAACATGCCACCCTGTCACGGTGGAGATCGTGGGTTCAAATCCCACCGGGGTCGCCATCTGCAACATATAGTGTGACAATCCTTCATACCGCAGATCAAAGAAAGGCTTGAACTCAGGCCGTGGTGTACCCACCGTCCGGTACCCTGCTGAATTCAGGATTGTCGAGCTGGCTTCTCAGTATGGTAGATAAGGATACAGGAGAATAACAGCCTTATTACAGGGAGAATCCTAGCAAGTGAACCACAAGAAAGTAGAGAGAAGCTGGAGAAGGGAAGGACTAAAGGTGCCACAGAAGCAACCCAAAAGGGGTAGATTATGGCTCAATAACGGCTCCTGTGTCAGATTAAGACCGGAGCATAGATATTGATTGAAAGGTGGAAGAAGGAGTACAATCAAGTGCGCCCTCATAGCTCTTTGGGCTATCGGCCACCTGCTCCTGAAGCTATCATGTTAAAAATACTAACTTAAAAGGTGGACCAAATTATCGGGGCAGGTCACCCGGTGGAGAAAATCGTTACGCGATGTAAGAATGCAAAGGGGGAAATAATGAGAGATTTTGCTGGTAAGATTTTATTTATTACCGGAGGCGCTTCCGGTGCTGGCTTCGGTCAGGCAAAGGTGTTTTCGGAAGCTGGCTGTAAGATTGTAATTGCAGATATTCGTCAGGACCATATAGACGAGGCAATGGTATATTTCCGGGATAAAAAGGCAGAAGTCCACGCAATACAACTGGATATTACGGATCGCAAGGCATATGCGGCTGCCGCAGACGAGGTAGAGAAGGTATTTGGCGGTCCCCCTCAGCTTCTGTTCAACACCGCGGGAGTAAATACCTTTGGTCCCGTTGAAGCCTCGACATTTGAAGATTTCGATTGGGTTATCGGTGTTAATCTTGGTGGAGTCATCAACGGGATGGTGACGTTCGTGCCACGCATGATAAAAGCCGGTAAGGGTGGCCATATCGCCACGACCTCCTCGATGGCAGGTTTTGGGGGGGGAGCCACGGCTGCTCCATACTCGGCTACCAAGGCTGCGGTTAATAGTCTCATGGTGAGTTATTATCAGGCGCTCAAGCCTTACAATATTGGCGTATCCTGCCTGTGCCCGGGTGGTATCAGGTCGAATATTCACGAAGCAACGTTTACCCGGCCAAAGCACCTGGCAAACACCGGGTATAATGTTGATGAAAAGAGCATCGAGTTTGAGCGTCAATTTAATGCCCAGGGAATGGACCCGGTGGAGCTTGCGCACATACTTAAGAAAGGAATTGAAAATGAGCAACTCTTCATTATCCCGTTTCCGGACCCGGAGAAGACGCTGAGGATCCATCTTGAGCAGGTCATCAACTACGCCACTCCTGAAGGCATGAAAAGACAGGAAGAGCAGATGAAAGTAATGAGGGAAGAAATGAGGAAACACATGGGCGGCGCCAATCCCTTCGAGGGCGCAGCCGAAGCCGGATGGGGGAAAGCCAGGCAGGATATCACCTGGGTCAAAGACCATGTGGGACCTAATTAATCGAGAAGCGAAACAATAATACCGGAGATTCATTTTATAAAAAAATATGGAGGTGAACATGGCTCAAAAAAGCAAGTCTGAAACGACGGAAAAAACATTAATTAAGAGTACCGGTTTGAGTAGCTTCGGCGAAGCCTCAAATGTGGCGGCGGTCGATGTTAAGAACGGTAAAATAATCAGGATTAGACCACTCCATTTTGATTGGAAGTACAAGCCTGAGGAATGGAAGCCGTGGAAGCTGGAGGCGCACGGCAAGGTTTTTAAACCGCCGATGAAGACTATGATGCCTCCACACGGGATAGCCTACAAAAAGCGCATCTTTTCCCCCAACCGGATTCTCTATCCTCTGAAGAGAATCGACTGGGACGCCAACGGGGAAAGAAATCCACAGAACCGGGGAAAGAGTGGCTACGTTAGAATTTCATGGGACGAGGCTACAGATATAATAGCCGGCGAAATAAAGAGGGTAATCAAGAAGTACGGACCGGAAGCGGTACTCCTGCAGGCTGACGGACACGGCGAGACAAAAGTGGTACACGCTGCCCATGGATGCAATACCAGGCTTTTTGACCTCCTGGGGGGTTATACGAGGCAGGTCAGAAATCCGGATAGCTGGGAGGGATGGTATTGGGGTGCCAAACATGCCTGGGGATGTGAACCTATCGGTATGTACACGTCTTATCTCACCAATATTTACCCGGACATAGCCGAGAATACCCAGATGCTCATATTCCAGGGGTGTGACCAGGAAACTACCCCATGGGGTTTCTGGTCGGGACAGATGCCGAGTCTCTATTCCTACTGGTTTACCGAGATCGGAATAAAAAGCATATATATCTGCCCCGACTTAAACTACGGGGCGGCTGTTCACGCCGATAAGTGGATACCGATACTCCCCAATACCGATACCGCGTTGCAGCTTGCCCTGGCTTACCAGTGGATTACCAATGGCATCTATGATAAAGAGTACATCGCCACTCACGCTTATGGCTTCGACAAGTTCGAGGAGTATGTTTTAGGAAAAGAAGACGGTGTTCCCAAGACCCCCAGATGGGCATCGGAGCTGTGCGGAGTACCGTCCCGTATCATCAAAGCTCTGGCGCGAGAATGGGCGTCCAAGACGACCACGGTAGCGCATGGCTTCGGGGGACCTTACATCAGGGGGCCGTATTCGAGTGAGCCAGCCAGGCTGGAGGTACTGCTGCTGGCCATGCAGGGACTGGGGAAACCGGGGGCTCACCAGCTAACCATGGTGGGAGGCTCGTTTTTTGGCAGCAATGCTTTAGGACGCGAGGTTCCTCAACTGGCACCCGGGGGCGTCGTGAGACCGATAGTGAGGGCCGCGTATCGTGGAGTTGGTGCCGGCAGGAACCCTGTAGATCTGCAAAAACAGCTTATCCCCAAGACGATGATTCATGACGCTATTCTGGATGGGCACTTTGAAATTTACGGCAGCTCAGACCAGATGGCGCCGGTTGAAGACCAGTTCAAGAAATATGTTTATCCCTATCCGGGCTGCTCGGAAGTACATATGATATGGACGGATACGCCATGTTTGTTGACCTGCTGGAACGACAGCAATAGAAACGTAGATGCCTACCGTAGCCCCAAGATTGAGTGCATGATAGCCCAGCACCCGTGGCTGGAGAACGACTGTCTCTTTGCCGATATTATTCTACCGGTTAATACTAAATTCGAACAGAACGATATCGGAAGTGACCACGAAAGCGCTCATTTTATCAGCATTTTCCTTGAAGATAAATGCGTCGAGCCCATAGGAGAGTCCAGGAGCGACTACGAGGCGGTAGCTGCCGTAGCCGAGAAGCTGGGTCTGCTGGAAAAATACACCGAGGGTAAATCTATCGAGGAATGGATAAAAGTTGGTTTCGATACCTCTGGTGTACCGGAGGCAGGCTTGATAACCTGGGAGAAATTTTGTGAAAAGAGGTATTACGTCATACCAACTGACCCCGACTGGAAGAAACATAGGGCTGGCATGATAGACTTCTACGAAGACCCTGAGAAACATCCCTTGAGTACACCATCCGGCAAGATAGAGTTCTATTCCCAGAATTTAGCCAAGCACTTCCCCGATGACGAAGAAAGACCTCCGGTACCTCACTGGATACCTTATGGTGAATCCCATCAGGAAAGCCGGCAACTTGAGCGGGCCAAGAAGTACACCTTGCTCTGTCAGTCCAACCACCCGAGGTGGCGAGTGCATGCCCAGCTTGATGATTTTAACTGGTTCCACGAGATCGTAACCGGCAAGGTAAAGGGTCCTGATGGCTACCTGTATGAACCGGTCTGGATACACCCGTCGGAAGCCGAAAAGAGGGGTATCAAGAACGGCGACGTCGTCAAGATTTTCAACGAGAGAGGGGCCGTCCTCTGCGGCGCCTACGTCACCGAGCGTATCAGGCCTGGTGTCGCCTATGTCGACCACGGCTCCAGATATGACCCCATCGTCCCCGGCGAACTCGACCGCGGCGGTGCCATCAATACCATCACCCCACATAAAGGCACCTCCCGCAACTGCCGTGGCGGCATGGTCGTCAGCGGCTTCCTCGTCGAGGTGGCACCCGCCAACCTGGACGAGCTGAGACAGAAATACCCCGAAGCCTTCAACCGTCCCTACGACCGGGCCTCCGGGCTCCATTTCGATAGGGTACTGGCTGGAGGTAAACAGGAATAATATAGGTTGTGGTCATCGATATCAACAAGTGTAGCGGCTGCTGCAACTTCCAGATCGCCTGCAAAGACGAGCACGTCGGTGATCTGCGTCGGAAAATAAGTCCAGTTTCATGTTAGACTGGAAGTTGAATAGGAAAAGAGAAGTCATATAAATCATATAAAATAGTTAACAGAAACACAAGACCTTTGTTTCGGGTGGAGTTCGACTCTCCGCCGTCTCCACTAGAAGCAGTACGCCGTAAAGAAAAAGGTTACTGGAGGACCCGCGAGACATCGAGCAGACTAGAGTTCCATGCCGACCTTGCGTGTCGGCTTTAAAAGCATTGTCAGTATAAAGCCAGCAACCATGAAAGCGATACAGGCCAGGAAAGCGTTATGATAACTACCGGTGACATCATATATATAACCGGTAACGAACGGACCTAACGCACCCCCGGTGGAAAAGCCTAAAACGAATATCCCATAGATTAGACCGTGGTTCTTCAGTCCGAAAAGCCGTGCGACCAGGGGCGATTCCGACGTACCGATACTTCCCGCCGCGATACCGAGGACTATCGCGAAAAGGTGGAGCATCCAGAGCTCGCGGGAGGGCAGCAACCATACCAGCGAAGCGACCGCAAGGGCAAATCCGATAAGAAGCACCTTCCTGTTGCCGATGCGGTCTCCGATAATACCGCCCACGAAAAAGTTGCCGATAATGCCTACCCCGTTGTTTACCGCCAGTACGTCGGCGGCGCTAACATCCGAAATACCCAGTCCGGCAATATGGGGAACGAGATGAACGGCTATGGCAAGAATGCCGTACCCGAAACAAAACAGGATAACTAAACACAGCCAGAATTGAATAGTTTGAGTCGCCTCTTTAAAATTGTAGCCGAAAATAGCAGGAGACGGTTTCGTCCGCGTGCCTTCCCCTGCCCCGTAGGGAGGCTGCCCGAGCCGGCCGTGGTCACGCTTTAAAAACTGGGCAAACAAAACTATGCCAAATAATGCAGCGCCACCTATGATAATAAAAGTCAGGCGCCAGTCATAAGCGACGATAAGCCGGCTGACTATCAAAGGCGCTACCACCCCGCCGATGGTCATGCCAGACATAACGATGCCGGTCATAAGGCTCCTTCTGGCGACGAACCAGCGGCTTATCGGGGATAGCAGCGGGACCCATAACCCACTCATACCGATACCTATGATTACACCGTAAAAAAGGTATATTTGCCATACCGTATTAACCTGAGACATAAGCAAATATCCCGCCCCCAAGAATACGCCGCAGACGGTTACCACGATACGCGGCCCGAATCTGTCCACGAGACCGCCCATGGCGATACCAAGCACCCCTTGGAGAATCGAAGAAAGTGAATACGCGCCAGAAATCGCGGCCCGCGTCCAGCCGAATTCCTCCAGCAAGGGATTAAAAAAAATGCCGAAAACGATGAACAGACCCTGGGCGAGAATCATAATGATAAATGAAGCCGCAACGACGACGTAACCATAGAAGAAGCGGGGCTTCGGGGCGGGGGCATGATAGATACTGTTATCGGTCAAGATATACCTGTTACTGGTTAGTATGTCTTGTTATTATAGCACAAGCAGGTGAAGACGCCGAAAAGTTGCGAAATTGGGATTGACCCCTAAAAAGGAACGATATATAAAGGGAGAAAAGGGGGACATATTTCAGTCAAACAAGAATACTAATGATATTTCGCTCGTGGCTGAATCAAAGCTATTTATTAAAATGTCACTTTCTGACTAATTGTTGGATGCGGAGAGATTGCACATTTGTCAGGATTATTTAACTTTCTCTCAAGTTCTATAAAAACTTTATAGTCTATTGTCTAAGGTGTTGACCTGCCCCCATAAAGGATACCACTTCTTAAGTTAGAGTTACCGGTATTCTAGCCTCAGGAGCAGGTGGCCGGTAGCCTAACGAGCTATGAGGGCGTACCTGATTGTTCTCCTTTCTCCACTGCTCAATCAATAACTTCGCTTCTGTTAAAGTGGTGAAGATCTCGCGATTCAGTAATTCATCCTTAAGCTTGCCGTTGAATGACTCGATATACCTGTTTTCCCATGGACTGCCCGCCTCGCTTCGCCTGTAAGTATTCCATCATTTCTTGGCCCCACTAGATGATTGCGCCCTTGCCACCAGCCTTTTAAAAAGCCTTTTACCTGCCTCAGCTTGTGCAGGAGATAATTTTCGGCTTACAAGCTGAAACGTTAACTGTCCCATTTTCCTTGACGATTTACAGTTTCATTCTATTAGGGTTCCCACAATTTCAGGTATTCGGTTTTAACTTGTTCAAAGCTAAAGAGCGGAGGATGTGTTTCCGTGCCAGTATTACTCATCAGGAACCGCAGTATTTTAAGGTTGAGCTGTCGGTTGACCCACCTTGCATCAATCTTATGAAACTCATGCTAAGTTCCAACATACTCTGTAAGGTTTATCCTTTTGATAATACCGTCTGCCTGCACAGGAGGAGAGTCCTGACTTTGTATCTTGAATAAGCTAACCGGCCGTTTCCTTCTTCAATCGTTTTTGAGGTTTTTTCCACCCCAGGGACTCTAGAAAATCACCGATGGCAATCTCCGCATGGGTATCGTGGCGCAATGAGAGGTCAGGGTTGATGCGATACCTTACCCCTCTGCCCTCGCGCTTCTTTCTGATGTAACCAGCGTCGTATAGGTCGGCAATTAGCTTACGGACCGCCCTTTCGGTTATGCCCATAGCTGCGCCAAGTTCCAGAGCCGTTATCCGGGGATGCCCGGCAATAAGGCTGAGCGCTACGGCATGTTTGGTAATAAATGTCCATTCAGGCATGGTGCGTAGACCTCCTTAAAAGATTAATAAGATGCTCCTAACTAATTCTCTAAAAGGTTGTTGACAAAAATAATATATGGTGTTATAATTCATGATATAAATAAACATGTAGTATTAATACATGTAAAATACAATCATGTATAATTTATACCATAAATATCGGGGGATTGCAAGGGGGTGTGGGGGAATTTTTAGGAATTTGTAGAAGCAGCCACCGGAAGGCTAAAAAAACTTGCCGGAAGAACTCAGCCAGACCGGATTAGGAATGCCGAATTAGACATGATGAAGGAGATAGACAAATGAATAAAACAGCTCAAAAAGAAGCAAAGGGTTCGCAGAACCCGGTACAAATGGAGACAAGGCAGCCGAAGATAATGACGGTACCCCTGCCTGATATTCTGGATGAGCTTGAGAATTATATCAGACGGGTGGAGGAAGCGGGGAAACAGGCCCAGGCTGCGGCTAAAGAGTCGAAGGAGGCCGCCGCGCAGGCAAGAGTACACGGCGAGAAGGCAGCCGAAGCGGCCAAGAAGGCAGCGGATACCGCCGTGGCCAGGGTTAGAGAGGAAGCTGCCAAGGCTGTTGATACATTGGGTGTGAAAGTCTCCGATTTGGAAACGGAGTTAAATACGCTTAAAGAAAAAGTGAGCCAGGAATCCCTCGCTCTGGACCGCGCTTTTCTGGCCGCCAAGGACAGGCATATAGAGGAATCACCTTTCCTTGAGAAGTTAGGGAAAATCATGGCTCCGTAGCTCCATTTGCAGAATCAAGAGCCCCGTTCGATTAAAAATAAGGGAAGAACTGAAGGGAGAAGCAAAACAAGTGTTGTGGAAAATACTGGTTCCTCTGGATGGTTCTGAGCTGGCGGAAGTAGTGTTGCCCTACGCTGAGGAGATGGCGGCAAGGCTGGATTCCCGGGTTACCCTTCTTTCCGTCAGCGAATCTGAGGAGGCTGATGACTACAATCAGCAAGAGGTCTATATCCAGAGGACGGCTGATGTAACCAGGGCAAACGCCGGGAACCATGAGGAGAAACCCAGGGATAAGGATATTAAGGTCAGTTCAGTGATTCTAATCGGGGACCCTGCCGAAGAGATAGTGCAGTATGCCAGCAAGGAAAATGTCAATCTGATTATCATGGCCACCCACGGCCAATCAGGTATGACGGTATGGAACTTGGGCACTGTGGCAAAAAGGGTGGTACGGGCGACGACACAGCCAGTGCTGCTAATCAGGGCCAAGAGTGTTCACCCGGACATACGTACCAGAGGCATACTCCACAGGATTCTGGTACCACTCGATGGTTCCAAAGAGAGTGAAGCGATAATACCATATGTGGAGGGCCTTACCTCCAGACTGGAGGTGGATGTTTTCCTTTTTCACATGGTTGGCTCAGGCAGGCACGTCTTCACCGCCCAGGGAGTCTCTAGGGTGCCGCGAAACGGTGATAAGGTGAAGAAGCAGGAGAATGATGCTATCAATTATCTTGCGGCCGTAGCCCAAAAACTAAAAGAGAAAGGCATTCGTGCCAGCTTCGAAGTGAAGGCCGGGCACTCGCCGGCTGAAGAGATTATAAAATACAGGCGTGAAATTTACGCCGATATGGTTGCCATGTCCACTCACGGGCGCTCCGGTGCCAGACACTGGGTTCTGGGCAGTATTGCAGACAAAGTTTTAGATGTCGGTTATGCGCCTCTTTTGCTGGTGAAGGTGCGGGGAGCGGCTACCGAGTAAATTCCCAAAAGACAAAAGAGGCATACTTCCCGGATAAGGAATATCGGGGACGCCTCTTATAGCGCCTAATCTCGCCCCACAAAAAGCGGAAGAGCTGCCCGTTTTTAGAGAGCAACTCTTCCGCCCTTCTCATACACTATTACTGGTATTTATTTCTTCGTCGGCTGTCCTGGCTTCGTTGGCCAGCTTCCTGGTTTGGCTGGGCCAGTTCCTGGCTTGACTGGTCCGCTTCCTGGTTTAGCTGGACCGGTACCTGGCTTAGTCGGCTGTCCTGGCTTCATTACCATGAGGCTTACCTCCTTTCACAACAATCGTCGTATTTTCTTTTAAAAAGCCTGCCTTGGCTGGAAGAATAATGATAATCCTTCTGGCGTCATATACGCTTGCGCTTCATGCTTTAATACATACGTTTGTTATGGCCCTGCATAATCCACTTGGCGATTTCTTTTGGTTTATCCGAATCGAACAACTTGTTGCCCTTGGCGCTGGGTTCCGTGCCGACCACATTATTTGTGTAAACAATATACTTCTTTGCCTTCTTCCCCGGATAATTGGGGTTAAGCTGAACGACAGCGGCACCTCTACCTAGTGGACCGCCGACGGCTGGTCCGGACGACTGGTAGAAAAAGACAGTGCTACCGGGTTCGCTCAATGCTTGAATCTTCTGGAGCATCTCGGCTTCGGTAAATAAGGGAACATCATAGTTCACCTTTTTCTTCTCCGCCAGTTCCACCTTCTTGGAATCCTCGTCGAACCATCCCTCGTAGAGAATCAGGTCTGGATGCTGGTTCAGGGTGTTGTAATCGTTGATTTTTACTTCGTTAGCCTCAGCTTCTGACTGGTCAAAAATGCGGCAATCAAATGCCCTTTCCGCCTGCTGTCTCCTGCGTATTACCGACCTGAGAATCCGTGCTATGTCAGCATCTATTTTGTACTCAGCTATCAGATACTTTTCCACGACTCCGGGTATTTGCCTCGGCCCCGGTAAACTCTCAACTTTTGGACTTTCAACTTTTTTCCGTGGTGCAGCCTCAACTTTTATCGCTGAGGGTGCTGCCGTTGCTGTAGCTGTAGCTCCTTCGCTAGCTGTCACTGCTGCCACTTGCTTCTTTTTCCAGAACATTTCAGACTCCTTTATTAATTATTGATTAATTCCACGTTGTGTGCCTGAAACCCTCTCGGACTCAGGCCAACATCGAACTTCACCCTGTGCCCTTCTTTCAACAGGTCAAAAGCCATGCCTTTTACGTCGTTGCGCTGGAAAAATACATTGCCGCCAATGTCACTTCGAATGAAACCTAAACCCCGGAACCTTGACACTTGGCGTATTTTACCAGTCTGCATGAGAGACCATTCCCTCCATTACGGCTTTAGCACTCATGGCTATCTACCCAGGGCAGCTTCGACCTTCTTCTTTACAGGCCGTCCACCATGCCCGTGCTTGACATTCTTAAAGGATTCTTTATAACCCTTTCGCTGTGCTGCCTTTTCTGTCTTTCTTCCCATGGGACACTTTCCTTCTAGATGAAACTGAACTAGGTGGCTCTCACTCGGGTGAGCGGCACCCTCCGGTCAGCTACGTAGGCGCTACCCTGCCTGTCAATGTACCCTTCAAAAAGCAACATTTCGGGGTGCTGCTCTAATTCCACCCGGCTTCTTATGGAGAGATGTTGCTCCTTGGCTTTCAACTGGCTGAAGATGCGGATACATTTGACCTGCTTCTCGTTAACCACGCCATCATACTCAAGGCATCTCAGCATATCCAGATATTCAGGAAGCATATTGAATCTATACTGCATATATTCACGAACTGCTCTGGACAGCTTCCGAACTCCATTTTTGTGATTGTTGCGCTCGAAAAACATTTTGTGATGCCTTCTGAAGCATGGTTGCAATTATTGTCAACTTATGATATAAAGGGATAAGATAATCATAGACATTTTATACATGATATATCTTTCATGATTAAATATAACATGAAAAATTGGAGTTGTCAATGGGATTTAGAGCAAATCTTAGGAAATATTTCAATAGGAGTTTAGTATTATGCCAGATTGGATGTTTATCAGCAAACATGCTCTGGTACTAAGTCTCGTTGCCAGGAACCCTCGTATCACGGCTCTGGAGCTAGCCACCGCCATAGGCACCACGGAAAGGCAGGTACGCAGGGTTATCGCCGACCTGTACGATTGTGGTTATGTCAGCAAGAAAAAAGTGGGCAGAGGGGTAAAATATCGCATCAATCCTGACCTCTCATTGCGCCACGATACCCATGCGGAGATTGCTATTGGTGATTTTCTAGAGGCACTTGGCTGGAGGGGAAGGAAGAAACGCCTCCCGATTTCTAAGATTAAAGGGTCGCAGACAGAGGCATAATCTATGGGTACCAGTTTTTATGCTTGCTGCCATGGTTGCTTATCGCTGAATAAAATAGCCAACCATCGTAGAAAATGCTACTATGCGTTGTAGCCCCCATCTGTATGAGGTTAATGCCCACTTGTTTCTCAGGCGGATGTCTGAGAAATATCGGCGAAGCCTGACGGTGGCCATAATCCCTGATGAGGTTAGCGGTCAGGGACTATATATCGCCCTTGAGCCTTATCATGCCCACCTCTTTGACGTAACGACAGGTTGAAGATGGCACTGTCCATCTCTTAAGACACCTGGTATCGCAACGCAGGTTCTTTTTTCAGGCAGCTTCATCGTGGAACCATCACGTCTTGGCCGAATGGGTGTGGCTACCTATTCATTTATATAGACAGCACCCTTGTTGAGGAATATTGGTCTGGCTATGATTGATAACGATATACCGGCACTCATAATGCCTGAGTAACCTGCGAGGTGTAACCGATGAACGATTTGTCAGCCCAGAAGCTTCCAAAGAGAATCATCGAGCTAAATGAACTTTCTTATAACCTGTGGTGGACCTGGCATCAGGAGGCACGGGAGTTGTTCAAAGCTATAGACCGCCCCCTGTGGAAATCCACGGGGCATAACCCGGTTAAGCTTTTGCAGCAAATCGCTCCTTATCGGCTGGTTGCCGCCGCCGAGGACTCTGCCTTTCTTAAGAAGTATGATTCAGTTATAGAGCACTTTAAGGCTGATTTATCAGAAGCTCAGACCTGGGTTCACACGAAGTATCCTCACATGGCCAAACATACTATTGCCTACTTTTCGATGGAGTTTGCTTTTCATAACTCTCTTCCTATTTACGCGGGCGGGTTGGGGGTCCTGGCTGGCGACTATTGTAAGGAGGTGAGTGACCTTGGTTTATCTATGGTCGGTATCGGATTCATGTACCCTCAGGGGTATTTTCAACAGCGCTTATCAGAAGAAGGCTGGCAAGAGGAGATTTATCAACAGTTGAACTTCAGCGAAGCGCCTATTACTCCCGTGCTTACCGACCAGAAGGAGAGCATAAAAATAGAGGTCGAGCTTGGTTCAAGGAAGGTTGGCGTGGCTGCCTGGCAGGTGAATGTGGGACGGTTAAAGCTTTATCTTTTAGACACCAACCTTGAAGAAAACTCTGCAAGCGATAGGCAGCTTACAGCTCGACTGTACGGGGGTGACCGGGAAATCCGCCTCCAGCAAGAAATCGTTCTTGGTATTGGCGGCGTACGTCTATTACGAGCACTCGGTATTGAACCATCAGTATGGCATGCTAACGAGGGACACGCGGCTTTTATGGTACTTGAGCGTTGCCGGGAGATAACGGATAAAGGACTGGATTTTCAAGAGGCTCTCAATAAGGTGAGGGCGACAACAGTTTTCACGACACATACCCCGGTCCCGGCTGGTAATGATGCTTTTCCGCATAGTCTAGTTGAAAAATGCTTACATAGCTATTGGAGCAACGTCGGACTGGAGCGAGACGCATTCTTGAAGCTCGGTACACAAGAGTCAGATAATACAACCTTCAATATGACCGTATTAGGATTAAGGATGGCTCAATACCGTAATGGCGTCAGCGAGCTTCATGGTGCCGTTTGTCGCCGGATGTGGCATGGTCTCTGGCCAGATGTGGAAGAGAAAGATATACCCATTTTTTCGGTGACCAACGGGATTCATGTTCCCACCTGGGTGGCACCACAGATGGCAAGGATATACGAAAAGTATCTTGGCAATGACTGGATAACCAGGCATGATGACCCGGCAATTTGGGAAAATGTCGAAAATATTCCGGATGAAGAATTATGGACGACACGCCTGTGGCTGAAAAACAAGCTCATAAGTGCTATGCAGAATCGAGCCCGGAAGCGGTGGGTCGAGAATTGCGGTTCACCGGTATCGGTAATGGCCATGGGGGCTCTCCTTGATTGCGAGGTATTTACTATCGGCTTCAGCCGTCGTTTTACCGGCTACAAACGAGCGTCCCTCATTCTGCACGATATTAGTCGCCTGAAGCGAATGCTTCGAGATGAACTGCGACCCGTCCAGATAGTATTTTCTGGAAAGGCACATCCCAACGATGAACATGGTAAGCATCTTATACAGGAAGTATATAACATAGCCAGAGACCCTGAATTCGGGGGCAGGATTGCCTTTGTAGAGGATTATGATATTCGCATGGCCCACTACATCGTCCCGGGAGTTGATGTATGGCTTAATACTCCCCGACAACTGCAGGAGGCTAGCGGTACCAGTGGTATGAAGGCAGCCGTTAATGGAGTGCCGCACCTCAGTGTGCTTGACGGCTGGTGGTATGAGGGCTACAACGGTGTTAATGGTTGGGCGATTGGTGATGGTATCACGTTGGCTGACCCAGAAGAGCAGGACAACACCGACGCTGATGCTCTTTACAATTTGCTCGAAGGGAAAATAATACCTCTTTACTATGACCGCGATGTGAATGGTATTCCGCATGGATGGATAAAAGTTGTCAAGCAGGCGATACGCTCATGTTCGCCCTTGTTTTCCGCAAAACGAATGGTCAAAGAATATACCCGGCAGACGTATGAACCAGCCGCTCTGGTTTTAGAGAAAGCGTCAAAAGAAACAATTGTATCAGCATTATCCGTTTAGTACACACGCCATCCGCAAAAATGATAACTGGCTCTGTTCCAATACTGATATGGAGCCGCTTGGGTCACATTTGCTTGTTCCGTGAACTTCAGTACCCGGGATGTTACCTAAGGTAGCACTAAAACCTTCTCCAAGACCTTCGCTCTTATTTATTGAGGTCGGAATATCCACAGCTAGGCCATTCGGAACAGTTCCCGAATTCTCATTTGAGAAATGGTGTTCTTCCATTTCCTTGCCAATAAGTTACAAATGCAAATGAATGATACCCAGGAAATGCGTTAGCAAAGAAAGGAAAATCGTCTTGACAGGTATGTAGTTAAGATACTAATATATTTAGTAGCTTATATATATTTTGGTTAATTCGATGCTGGACAGAGCGAAACTGGTTGAGGAACTCATTGAGAGTATTCATGCTATCAAGCACAAATTTGTGCTTGATAGTCAATCTTTTCCCGATGAGAATCAAATAACTTTCTCCCAACTCGTCGTTTTACGGATTGCCAGTCAATATGATGGCATTGGCATTAAGGAGATTGCCGGTAAGCTCGGAATCACCAGCAGTGCGGCGACGCAACTGGTGGATAGATTGGCCAAAAAAGGTTATTTGAAGCGAGAAGGTAGTCTCGAAGACCGTCGGGCTTTGAAAATAGGCTTATCTGACAAAGGCGAAGGGAAAATCAATGCTTTAAGAATGCGAAGTCTGGAGAAATTATCTTCCGTATTTGATGTCTTTGATGATGCAGAGCTGGCAAAATATTGTGAATTAAATAAGAAAGTTGTCAACAATATATTAGATAGATAAGTAGATAACCGGCTCAGCAATGTTGCGTATTTTACCGCCCGTTGTCACGAGAATCTACTTCTCGGAAAAAGGAGGCTATAGAAGAATGAAATGAACATGATTGAAGTTGAAGGGCTTACCCGGCGTTTCAGCGATTTTACCGCCGTGGACAATGTCTCATTTTCTGTTGAAAACGGTATGATATTTGGCTTTCTCGGTCCCAATGGGGCGGGTAAGTCAACGACAATACGTATGCTCTGCACTCTGCTGCGGCCCACTGAAGGCAGCGCCCGTGTGGCTGGCTTTGACATAGTCAAGGAACCAGGTAAAGTGAGGCAGCATATTGGTCTGGTCGCCGAAAAGCTCATTCTTTATGACCAGCTAACAGCGGAGGAGAATCTCACCCTTTTCGGCAGGCTGAATAACATGCCTGAAGGCCAAATCAAACAGGGTACAGATAAGTGGCTGGGCCGTCTTCAAATGGAGGCGTGGCGAAAGCACCGGGTAGGCACCTTCTCTACAGGAATGAAGCAGCGAATCAATGTTGCCCGTGCCCTTCTCCACCACCCCGATGTCATCTTCCTCGATGAGCCTACTCTGGGCCTTGATCCGCAGACGACTAAGGCTATTCACGAGTTTATCCTAGATTTGGAGAAAGAGGGGATAACTATCGTGCTCACCACCCACGATATGGTTGAGGCGGAGGTAATGTGCAACCGCATTGCCATCATTGACCAAGCAAAGATAGTGGCGCTGGATACCATCAGCAATTTAAAGAGGCCCCTTTCCGAAGGAGACACGACAATAGTAGACATGGAGATCTCTAACCTCAATGATTCAATCATCTCCCGAATCAGAAATCTTGAAGCAGTTACTTCCGTAGTTCAGACAGATACCTACCGGGTCAGAATTCACACCAAAGGGGCTAATGCCCTTGGACCTATGGTAAGCGCTATCACATCACAAGGGGTCAATCTCAAGTCGATTAAGACAGTTGAACCTAGCCTAGAGGATGTCTTCCTTCACCTGACCGGGCGTAAAATACGCGATAAAATAACGGACAGCGTACCTTCAATACGTGCCCATCGCTGGGGCGGAAGGTCGAGGGTAAGGTAATAGAGGAAAGAGTGGAATGAACAATTTAAAGAATTTAATCATGCATACTTTACGTCTCGCGATGAAAGACCTTGCCGTTTTCTTCCGTGACAGGATGATGCTTATTTCTTTTGTGGCTATGCCCATCTTCATGATGGTCATGATGGGTTTTATCTTTCCTTCGCAAAACTCGTTAAATAACGCTCCACTAGGCATAGTTAACCTCGACAATGGCATAATGGGAGCACAAATAACCGCGGCATTTACGCAACCGATTCCGGGGCAGAGTGAAATGTTTGAAATAGCCTATCCTAAAAGCCAAGATGATGCTATCAACCATATAAAGAAGCAGTCCATCAATGGGGCCATTATTATTCCGAGTGATTTTTCGGCTATGATCGCGGCTGGGCAGCAGTCAACCGTGACTATTATTAACGATCAGTCCAACCCGCAGCTATCAGCGATGCTCAGCGGTGTTTTGAACAGCGTAATGTCAGCTATCTCGACCCAAATGGGTGCAGGAATGGTGGCATCTTTACCTGGGGTGGTATCTTCCCAAGCTATTACTATGGTACAGCCATTTACGGTGCAAACACAGGGGGTAGTGCCGGGCAACCCTAACTATTTCGAGTTTATGGCTCCCGGCCTCATGGCCATGGTCATAATGATGGCAGCCATGATAGGCTTAGCTGGTTCAATATCGAGAGAGCGGGAGTTGGGGACGCTTGATGGTATCATTTCCGCCCCTATTAGCCGATTGTCCATCGTGCTAGGTAAGAGCTTAGCTCAGGTTGCACGGGGTCTGTTGCAAGCTATCCTCACGCTGGTACTGGCTATACTGATTTTCGGTGTTGTGGTGCATGGTAACCTTGCGCTGTTGGCATTGCTTTTGCTGCTCACGGTTTTCTCCTTTATCGGCCTAGGCATTATAATTTCGTCATTAGCTTCTCAGCAGGAGACGGCCATGACCATCATGATGACCATAACCTTTCCCATGCTTTTCCTTTCCGGGGCCCTTTTCCCCATCCAACAAATGCCTACTATTATGCAATGGATTTCAAAGGTATTACCGTTAACCTATGCTGTTGGAGCTTTACGGAAATGTATTGTGCTCGGTACAGGCATAAACGGGATGATACCGGAGATTTGGGTGATGCTTGGTTTCGGTGTAGTCTTCATCGCCGCGGCCATACCCGTCTTCAACCGGGTTATCACCAAATAGGGGCTTTTCTGGTATAAATGGATTGGACATCATATTCATGGGATTCAGGTGGTCACCACTGCGCTTCGAATCTTACACGGCAGCATGCATTGGAATTTTCCCAAGCTTCTTTTTGAGGAAAAGTCAATTCCAGCCCTGTAGCGCCTCCTCACAATCTGTCTGTAATTATCTCTTGCTTAGCTCATTCCGGGACTCCCAAACTCCCGGGCTAATTCTTCAAATATTCCTTTACGTCGCGCCAGAAACTGTTCCCTGGTGTCATCTGTGTATGCGGGAAGCACCCATTCCATCTGCTGCAGGTTCTGCGTAATCGCGGGTATCCAGTCATACGGTATGGAGAATAGAAGCCATCCTTCAGGATATACCCTCCTTCCTTTCAAGCCAAGGGTCAGCCCGGTGGTTACGTAATTGACCTTGCCGCTCAGGTACGGATAAGCGAAAAGGTAGGCGCAGGCGC
>CAYWRT010000012.1:2364-22925 GCA_964460815.1 uncultured Dehalococcoidaceae bacterium | reverse complement strand
ATCGTCATGCTCGGCATGTACCCGCCACCGGCCATGATTGGACATCTGGAGCAGCGGGTACTTCCTGGCCCTCTCGCCGGAAATTCTCTCATCATGCCACGGGCCTTTCTCAATCCATTTCGGTATCGGCGGCCTTTCCTTATCATCGGGGAAGTGCTGGGCCAATCTCTCCGAGTAGAACTCCAGCTTGCCCGATGGTGTTTCCAGGGGGTTCTTCTCCGGGTCTTCGTAGAACTTCCGGAAGCCGGGCGGGTCATCTTCCCAGTCTTTCGCCGTCGGGAAAATGACATATTGCTTTTCACTAAATTCATCCCAGCTGATAAACTCCGGCAGCCCCAGATTCTCATAGGTATGTTTAATCCAGTCCTCTACGCTCTTACCCTCGGTAACCTTCTCGTACATTCCCAGTTTCTTGGCTACTTCGCAGACTGCCCCGTAGTCGCTCTTGGACTCGCCGATGGGCTTGATAGCCTGCTTCATGTACATGGCATTCTTAAAGTTAACACCCTGCGGGAAGTTATTGATGATGATATCGTCTATTTCGTATATGGTGCTTACCGGCAGGATGATGTCGGCGCAGAAGTTATCGTTCTCAAACCAGGGGTGCTGGTGGAGAATGAACTCTATCTTCGGGTTCCTGAAGACCTCTACCGTCTTCATGCCTTCATGCCAGCAGGTGGTCATGCAGGGGTTGTCGGCCCAGAGCATGTGCACCTCGGAGCAGCCCTCAACCGGGTAGTGGTACTGGATAAACTGGTCTTCCACCGGCGCCGAGTTCTGGCTCTTGCCATACCATGAAATAGGTGGGTTGAGAATAGCTTCATGTAAATAGGTCTTGGGGAAAAACTGCTTCTGGTGGACGCGGGAACCGGCAATCATGGCATACATGACCCGGTCTTCGAAGCACCACTCCTCGCCGGACCTTTCGAAGCCATAACGCATAATTTTCGGCACCTCGCTTCTGGGCTGCCCCAGCCAGGTTATCTCATACTGGTGAACGCCGGGAGCACCCAGCCCCTGCATCCCCAGCAGTATGCATTCCAGCCGGGCAGGCTCGCTGGAGTAGGGACCCCTTATCAAGCCGCCGCCAAAGTAATGGCCTACTGTCGTTATCCTGGCGGCAAACTCCCTGGCCAGAGCCTTAATCGTCCACTCCGGCACGCCGCACTTGGGCGAGGCCCACTCGGGCGTCTTGGGCACGCCATCTTCCTCACCCATGACATAGGCCTTCACCTTATCAAAGCCAACGGTATGGGTAGCCACATACTCTTTATTATAGGTGCCTTCCTTTATCCAGGTGTATATTACCGCCAGTTGCAGGGCAGCATCGGTGTCCGGCAGTACCGGTATCCATTTATCGGCATGCACGGCGGCACCATAGTTCAGCTCGGGGCAGATATAGACCTGCTTCAGCCCAATCTCCGTCCAGAAGTAGCACAGCCGGCTGGCAAGCTGCCCGGAAAACCCCCAGGGCGTTGTCTCCGGGTCGCCCCCCCAGATGAGAATCATCTCGGAGTTCTCGGTGACATCCTTGAAGACATTATCCTGCGGGAACATATGACCGGAGAAGCCGGTTCCCCACACATGCTCGGCGCCATAATACCACCCCTCCCAGCTATCGGCGTTCCGGATAAACTGCGTGTAACCGCCCATCTTTTTCAGCAACCACCCGTGCATACCATGAGGACCCTGCAGCATCTTGTTCTCACCGTGTCCGTCTCCCATGTGCAGTATCCCGTACAGTCCGTATGTCTTGTGTATTCTCTTTATCTCGCTGGCGATGATATCGGTAGCCTCATCCCACGATATTCTCCTGTATTTGCTCTTGCCCCGGTTCTGCGGGTTTCGCTCGCCATTGGGGTCCCAGTCAACCCTCTTCAGGGGGTATTTAATGCGGTTGGGTGAATAGACCCGCTTTTTGTAGGCCAGTGAAAAGGGGCCGGGCAGCGATTTCCGGCTTGGTCCGAAGGTCTTGCCGTTCCTCTCGAGTTTCCAGGGGTTCATTTTCTCCCAGTCAAATTTCCAGTCATAATGCAGCGGCCTGATTCTGACTATTTTGCCGTCCTTGACATCAACCGCCCCGGCAACGCCTCCTCCGGGTATGCCCAAATAACCAACGCTCCTGACTCGCGTTACCTCTCCTGTGTCCTTAATCACCTTACTTTTTCCATCTGACACGTTAATTATCCTCCTGTTAAGAGTTCATACACATGTGAGCCTTACATCCCATTTGCTGGCTAACAGCACTTAACCCCTAATATACTATATTTTTCTCACGTGATGTCACCCCCAGATAAAAAATACTTAATATAATCCTGGCTTCATCATACCGGGTAACCAGAGCGAGATTTGTGGGTTGGTAAATTATATAACATTACCGGATATATTTGTCAATAGAAACAATATTCCTAGAAATACATTTTTTATTATATAAAAAAATAATGTGATATAATAGTGCCATAATTAATGTTATGATAAACTGATATATTATACGTAATACTATATCGAAACCCTCAATGAAAATACATTATGAAAGGGAATTTGATGTTGTGAGTAGTAAATGCTCAGTTGACCAGATAGCTGAGTTCTGGGCTTATCTCGATTATGCCGCCTTTGCTATAAATAAAGCCAGAGAAAAAGATGTGCGGAAGTTCGGACTCTCGGTAGTTCAGAATAAAGTCCTGGTGATTCTCGAACTATTCGACCATAATCCCACTATTGGAGAGATTGCGCATATCCTTTTAAGAGAACATGCGTCAGTTGTTAATCTAACCAATAAAATGGAAGCAAAAGGCTTGCTGAGAAAGTACCGGGACACGGTGAAGAAAAGCATCGTCAGGCTGGATATTACGCCGAAGGGGAGAGAGGCATATAAGAAAATAGTCAAAAGGGAGTCCCTGGTTAATATCTTATCCTCGATGTCGCCGGAAGAATACCGGCTAATCAAGCCGTTCCTGAATAGAATATACGAAAAGGCATTGGGGGAGGCTGGTATAGCCAATGGCATTAAGATACCTGAAATCTGGGATTTGGTCGGCAAGGAGTATAAGAAACACGTATAGCGTAATCTTGTTTTAGCCTAATTAACAAATAATCAACCCCGGCAGAGAATGCGCGGGAGGTAACACAAACGAAAATGGAAAAGCAACGGGAAGACTTGTCACTGGATGAAAAGCAGGAGGCCATGTTTGCAAAGTGGCTTTCACCGGAAGGCATAGAGTTTAAAAGCCCTGAAACCGAAAAGGCGTATAAGGAGAGAGTAACCAGGATAAAAGATGCCATTCAATTGAAGAAGTTGCCGGACAGGGTGCCGGTTATCCCGACCACCGGGTTTTTCCCCTGTTTTCATGCCGGCATAACTCCTCAAGACATGATGTATGACTACGACAAGCTATACATGGCCTTCAAGAAATACACACTGGACTTCGAGCCGGATGCGCACCTCGGCCTGTTTCACGCCGGCCCGGGCAAGATCTTTGACATACTTGACTACAAGATATTCGTATGGCCCGGTCACGGAACCTCTCCTGACCATTCATACCAGTACCTTGAGGGAGAATACGTTAAGGCGGATGAATATGATGATTTGATTCAGGACCCGTCCGATTTCTTCAGGAGCGTCTATCTGCCGCGCATATTCGGAAAGCTGGAGCCTTTTCAAAAGCTATCCCCTCTCACCGGCATACTCATGATGCCATTCGTGGGTCCAAACATTATACCGTATGGTCTGCCGGATGTTCAGGATGCCTATAAGGCGCTTCTGGAGGCAGGGAGTGAAGCCCTGAAATGGGGTATGGTTTCCGCTGCCTTCGATAAGGAGATGGCGGAATCAGGCTTTCCCAACCTATTCGGCGGGTTTTCCATGGCACCCTTTGACGCTATTGGCGACTGCCTCAGAGGTACCAAGGGGATAATGCTGGATATGTACCGGCAGCCTGATAAGCTCTTAGAAGCCCTTGAAGCCATAACCCCAATCCTGATTAAGATGGGCGTATCCTATACAAAGGTAAGTGGAAATCCGATGGTGCTTATACCTATACACAAAGGTGCTGACGGGTTCCTCTCCGATGACCAGTTCAAGACCTTCTATTGGCCCAGTTTCAGAAAAGCCCTTGTGGGCCTGATTGAAGAGGGGCGCGTACCGTGTGTTTTCGCCGAGGGGGGGTATAACTCACGCCTTGAAGTTATTCAGGATTTGCCTAAAGGTAAGGCATTATGGATGTTCGACCTGACCGATATGGCTAAGGCCAAAGAAATTGTAGGTAAGACCACCTGTATTGGCGGCAACATGCCTATCGTCTTATTGACCGTAGGCACGCCCCAGGAAGTAAGAGATTATGCCAGGAAGCTCATCGAGACTGTTGGCAAGGGTGGCGGCTACATGATGCTCGCCGGGGCGGTAATCGATGAGGCGAAGTCGGAAAATGTCAGGGCCATGGTTGATGCCACCAAGGAATACGGCGCGTACAAATAGATGCCGGCGGGCTGACACCATAATGTAACAATAATAGAGGAGCCGCCACCGGGAAATATAATACGGATTAGCCGCTCCCCTTATCCTGAAGTCTCATCGGTATTCTATTTATAATTCCCCTGAAAACACCTGCCCTTTGCCTATTTTTCGACAACCGTTGGCTTCTTGCCTGGTGTTATCTTCTCCTTGACTACATCTTCGTTAAGCTCCAGTCCTAAACCCGGGCCATCGGGCGGATAGAAGTAACCCTTCTCATACCTGGGGACTACTTTCGCAATGTCATCTGTTATGGGTTGGCTGACCGTGTCCAGTACATTATGCATGTGCAGGGTACCGTTGTTCTCCTGGTCAATTTTGCCCATCCACTCGGTGCCGGCAATGAAGTGTCCCTGAGCAACTGCCTCATATGACCCTCCCAGACTGCCACATATTACGGGCATACCAGCCGCCTCGGCGAGGGCAACCCACCTTCGACAGCTTTATAAACAGGGCATCCGCAGCCTTCCTTTCGATAATCTGGGACGTCCGCTCCTCATTTGCTGTGGTTGCTTCATAATGGTAACAGGTATGCACTCTATCTTGGTAATCTTCACTTCAGTACCTCCTGAATATTTATTTCATCAGTGCTGGCTCTAACGCTCCTTTATTTACTATACCTAGCCAATTCTCATGTACTCGTTCCATAAGCTGTTCAATTTAGCATCCACCTCCTGCAATTTCTGGTCAATCCTGGCTTTCTCCTCTTCAAGGGCCTCGATTTGCAATCGAGCTTCGTTCATTTTGCCCTGGAACTCTTTTCTGATATCAGCCTTCCTGGAATCCGCCTGTACCCTCTTTCTGTGTTCCGATACCCGGGTGTAATATGCGGGTGTCAGGGCAATAGGTTGAAAGAAGACAGGTTTGCCAACCCTGGTAAAGGTGCACGGACTATGATATGTCCCCTTGGGGAGAAAGACGACCGTGGCTTTGTTGATGATATGCTTTTCCTGTTCCTGGCCTAAAACTAACTCACACTCGGCATCAAATTCAAATATATTCTCCGGGTTGCTTCCAAAAAAACAGAGGAACTGGTCGAAGTCGTGGGCATGAGGTATCTGGTCAAAGAGGGTGGGTCTTGTAATGTGCCTCCAGGAACCCGAGAAATTGGCTTGCGAACCAAAATGCCGTTCACTTTCCACAACGGCGCTTGGGGCTACGATTGCCGGATTTTTCGCTTTGTCTCTCAGTTCAGGTTCTGTTAGAAAATACTTCCCGTATTTTGTCTCAGCCATTTTTTTTATACTCCTCTTTCATCACCAAAATAAGGCCTTTGTTATTTAAAGAATCGCCTCCCTTCTGCTATGAATCATGACTTTTAAAATACCACATTTGTCTCTCGTTACGACAGCACCTGTATTCTATATTTGACATCTGGTTTTGTCAACGAGATGGTTGCCAGAGAGCAACCAAGAGAATCACTTGCCGACATTCAAGCCAAGCATTATCGCTTCAAGTACCCCTCCGGCGATGGCACGCATCTTGTCCCGAATGGTAAAGCAAATAGAGCTATCACTTACCGGGTCTACTTCCACCAGCTTGGCATTGGCCGGCACCCGTGCTTCATTTCTTAATATGCCGCGCACAATACCCGATATGGTCGTTTTCAGAGGTAAATCACCCAGCTTACCTGCTACCTCATCAGCCGTCACAGAATCACCGATACTCTTCCTGGTGGTAAACACCCCTGCGTCCGGCGCCCAGATGACCCTCTCTTTGCCGACTCCCCCAACCTCCAGCGGAATGCCGGTATCTCCCTCAGACTCCCCCTTTTCTATCACCCGGCCCAGGTTAGGACTATTGCTGGATTCCACCACCAGATGAACATCCTCACCAGCCTGGAAACCGGCACCGATGCCAATTACCAGTGGAGCATCAGTAATCCAGGTGCTGGTCACCCGCTTTAACATCATGGCATTCACCAGTACATCCGGCCTTATCAGGGGCTTTACTGATAGCTCGGGGTCAACTGCTACGGGTATGTTCCCATTCTGCCAGATGCGGTATATCTGCCGCAGAGAAGGAGGGGTTCGCTCGGCGGTTACCCCTTCAACGGTCTTGGTAATATCATAAACCGCTTCTGAAAAGCAGGTGCCCCGGTGTACTGCCAGCGGACTGGCCAGCTCGGTAATGCAGACGCGAAAATGACAGCGATGCAGTCTATGGGCTACGGCACTGCCAACCTCACCACCACCTCTAATTAGGACGATTAACTCAGATAGATTTCTCAACAACGCCCCTCCTCAGTGTATTTGAGCAAGTATCTTATTTTACATCATCTCTGGCTTTATGCATATACTATTATCGGTCAATAACCAACAGAACCTGCGCCGTCTGGCATTGTGCCAGGCAAAGTAATAAAATATGGTTGTTTAAACCGGCACATCAACGGGAGCAGTCCAGTATGGTTTCAGCGATAGTCCTGGCGGCGGGCGAAGCCAGGCGCATGGGCAAATTGAAACAGCTCTTACCCCTGAGTCAGACTACTATTATTGAAAAGACTATTGAGAATATAGTGGCTTCCGGAGTAGACGACACTATCGTTGTGCTCGGCTACAAAGCAGAGGAGATTGCACCCAGGATAAACAGGGCACCGGTCAAGATTATGATAAACGCACGTTACCAGGACGGCATGAGCACATCCGTTATCACCGGTTTAAAGGCGGTAGAGGTAGAAGCCAGCGCCATCATGCTGTTTTTAGCCGACCAGCCCTTTATCGACAGCCAGGTTATCAACCGGCTATTAGAGGAGTTTAAATACCATAATAAAGGCATTATTATTCCCACTTACAGGGGGAAAAGGGGGCACCCGGTAATTATTTCCCTGAAATACAAAGCGGAACTGTTGTCTCTTAAAGGCGATATAGGTGCCAGGGAGATTATTTCCCGCCATTCAGAAGACGTACACGAGGTCAAGGTTGATGCTCCCGGAGTAACTATGGATATAGATACGCAGGAAGAATATGATTCCATTCCAAAATAAGCCTGATTAATAAGCTCCTGTTTATTATTAAATTAAATTTGCCTGACTATTACCAGGCTATTGACACCATACAGGTATATAGATTACCCTACACATCAGGAAAGTGACCGGCAATTAATATTATTTGCGAAGGTGGTGCAATTATGGAAAAAGGCTCGCCAACCAGAACGATTATGGAACCAGCCAGGGAAATTAAGGTATGTCGGCAGGCTGATGTGGTGGTTGTGGGCGGTGGCCCCGGAGGACATTCGGCGGCTGTAGCCGCAGCGCGGAATGGTGCCGACACGGTGCTTATAGAAAGGTATGGGCACCTGGGAGGTATGGCCACCGGCGGACTGGTTATACTTATCCCGCATATGAGTGATGGCACTCAGGAGCAGCAGATAGCCGGACTCTGCCAGGAGTGGCTTGACCGGCTGGACGCCAGGGGTGCGGCTGTCCATCCCAAAAAGGAGGAGCTGGGTTCCAGCGACCAGGAAACAGTCAGCTACTGGCGCAATTTCAGCCATTTCTTTGTCTGCCAGGAAGGCCGGGTGCAACTCAATGCCGTGGTTGACCCCGAGATACTGAAGTGCGTGCTCAATGATATGGTGGAGGAGGCAGGGGTAAAATTATTCCTGCATTCGTGGGGCACACAGGCGATTGTGGATAACGGTGAAGTACAGGGCGTTATCTTTGAGAGCAAGTCGGGCCGGCAGGCGATACTGGCCAGGGTCGTCATTGATGGCACCGGCGACGGTGACCTGCTGCCTTCAGCCGGTGCTGAGTTTATTCGCCAGATTGACCCTAACCTCAGGATTTCCAAGGTAGCGCTGTGCTTTCTGTTCGGGAATGTTGACGTCAGGAGACTCTCGGAGTTCAAACAATCAAAACCGGAGAAGCACACCGAGCTCATGCGCGAGCTTGCCAGTTTGGACGGGTTTCCGGTGTACCTGAGAACCACGCGTGAGGATGTTATCTGGTTCAACAACTTCCTGCCGGGTCTGGATATTCTGAATGTCGAAGACCTGACCTGGGTAGAGGTGAACGTCCGCAAGCGAATGCTGGTAACGTATGACTTTTGCAAAAAGCACCTACCGGGCTTTGAGAACAGCTTTATCATGACCACGGCCCCCCAGACGGGGACACGGGGAAGCCGGCGGGTGGTGGGAGAATTTATGCTCACCGAGAAGGATATACACTCAGGCACGGTGTACGAGGACACTATCGCGGTATGCCCGGACCTCCATAATGTTGTCTCACCGGAACACCCACACGTGCATATCCCGTACCGTACCCTCGTACCACGCCAGGTAGAGCGGTTGCTGGTGGCCGGCCGCTCGTTCTCTTCGGAGGACGTGGTTAATGAGAGATATAACCTCATCACGCACTGTATCGCCATGGGGGAGGCGGCCGGCACAGCCGCGGCGCTGGCGATAAAGAACAATGTCAGGCTGAGAGATGTCGATTACGCTGCCCTGCAGGAACGTTTGATTGCCCAGGGCGTCCCGCTGCCGGGTGTCGCCAGGGCCAGGGCCAAAAAGTAGCCCGGGAAAAACACCCCCTCAGGAAAATATACCTCAGGGGGTGTTTGGCGATATAAGCAGGCCTGGACTCATACGTGAGCCAGCATTAGCTCACAGTACCGGAGAGAGCAAAACGGGCTGTAAGTCTCCCGCAATCATTATTTCTGTCAAGCCGGTTTCTCAAGCTTGCCCGGGCCAAACGCAGAGTAATCCAGGTCATAAAATTGCCGGCAGGTGGTGAAGTAACCGTACTGCACACCACCTAAAACCAGTTTCGCTATGGCGGCATCCCGGTAATATTTCTCGTAGTGGTTTTCACGGACATAGCCGTAGGAGCCCATGAGCTCCATCCCCTTTAGAATCAGGTCTGGCATCGTCCGGGTAGTAAATACATGCACGGCATGTCCCTTAGCCAGCATACTAACCGTGGTCCACGGACCATAAATCTCCTGATGGTCATACTCATGGGCCAGCTCCAGAAAAGCGGCTCTGGCCACAGTTATCACTGAGGCCATCTCGCCCAGAATGGTGGCCGCGGAAAGGTGCTGCCTGATGGGCTTACCTCCGGCCACCCTCTCTCCTGTATATTGGAGAAGTACATCAAATGCCCCCTGTAGAATACCCGTTGCATGTCCCGAATTCATGGGCATGGGGGCAGCTATAACACTCTGGAAGAGAGCCCAGGCTTCAGGCCCCTGTAATCCCCACTCCCTGGGTACCCGGACATTGTCAAAATACGTGGATGTGTTTCTATCACCCTGCATACCGCATTTGACCTCAAATTTACCATGAGAGACCCCCGGCCAGGGTTCGGGAACATAAATCAAGGCAAAGGCATCCGTCCCCAGCCTCGGGTCCATGTTACAGACCACGCAATTAAGGTCAGCTATGCCACTGTTGCTCGCCCAGAACTTACTGCCGTTTATTACCCATTCGTTACCCTCAAGTTTGGCTCTCACCCCTATCGTCCTGCCCTCATTAAGCGGATTCTCGACATCACAGGCAGACTCCGTTTCACTCATGTTCAGGCAGGCAACACGCAACTCGTTGCCCACGAACCTGGGGGCAAATTCATCGAGGACGGCTTTCCCCCATGCCTTCCCGGTTGGAGAGGGTGAAAAAAGATATGACACTGTGGCCGGCATCCATCCCCATTCGGTACAGGCGCTGTGCATACTTATGCCATAGTCACCGCGCCCCACCTGCTCCTGCTTTAGAGCACACGTGACCATGGACATCATCTCGTTGCCACCATATTCCTTCGGTATCATGTTTTTCTGGCCGCCAAGGTCTACCTGTAATTTCTTCAGAATCGGGGTAATTACTTTTTCATGCGTGACGTCATCGTCAATTTTGTCACGAACCGGCACAATCTCTTTGTCGACAAAATCAGCAAACATCTTCTGTATCATTCGCTGCTCTTCATTGACGAAACACTCCGGGTACTGCAATTTGTACCACTGACTGGTCTGGTCCAGCATTTGTCCCTCCTTTGAGCCTACATTTATTTTGAAGCTCTGTGCATTTGATATTTATTTTATCAGTCACTCGGGCATTTTTACCACTCCTTCTTTAAGACTTATTTTCGTTGTAAGGGCAGTCCGACTACATTCTGACCTGAAACTCGCCGGGAAGCTTAGTAGTGATGCTACCGTCCGCAATATGTTCGGCTATTTCGTCATCAGACATCCTCAGTAATTCTTTAAAAACGTACTCATTATGCTCGCCGAGGCACGGAGAGGGCCTGGTTATTTCTCTGGGTGTCCCGGATAATAGAAAGCACGACTGCGGTTCAAAGGCCTGTTCCCCCATTACCTGATGCTCCAGCCGGGTAAAGTAACGGCGGTGTTTTAACTGGGGGTCTTCATAAATATCCGATGGCCTGGCCACCATGTTCGCGGCGACACCGGCAGACTGTAAGATTTTTTCGGCCTCCTGAGCAGTATAGCTGGAGGTCCATTCCGCCACTCGCTTCTCAAGCCTGTCCTCGTTCTCCTGCCTCTGGCTTAGGGTTTCAAACTCAGTATATTTTGCCCAGTCAGGGTTACCGATGGCATTAACAAAGGCCGTCCAGTCCTCATCGGAAAAAACAGCTATGGCTATCCAGGAATCATCCCCCTTACAGGGGAAAACCCCGTGCGGAGCGGCCTGGTCCAGGCGGTTCCCCTGACGTTCCGCCAATCTCCCATTAACCATACAGTCCATAACGACGGGTGAAAGGAAATGAAGAGCCGTCTCAAACTGCGATTGTTCTATCCACTGCCCCCTGCCGGTACGGCGCCGATAATCGAGGGCGGCAATCAAGGCGACAATATTAAAGCGAGGGCAAATAAAATCAGTGTACGGGCCATAAGGCGCGGCCGGTGCCATATCCGGCCAGCCACTCAACTCGGCAAACCCGATTAAAGCGCAGGCGTTCTGCCCGTAGCCGGCATAACTGGAGTGAGGCCCTCCCCGCCCCTGCATGCTTGAGCTTAAATAAATTATATCCGGCCTGACCCGGCTGACACTTTCGTAGTCGAGCCCCAGCTTTTTCATAACCCGGGGTGAGAACGACTCGGTGACGATATCAGCCCAGTTGATAAGCCTCCAGGCAAGCTTCTGCCCTTCCGGGTGCTCCAGGTCAATACTGACGCAATACTTGTTGGGATTACACCGGCCATAACACATGCTGCCATCCAGAGAAGTCCGGCCAGCCGGAAAAGGGCTGGTTCCCTTGAGGGTATCCAGATGGGTATGACTTTCAATTTTTACCACAGTGGCGCCGTGGTCCGCCAGGTATTTGGATGTCGTCGGGCCCACAACCACCCAGGCAAACTCAGCTACTTTTATGCCTTCAAATGCCTTACGGCTCATATGCTACCGCCTCTTTAATAACACAGTTACATCAGATAACTCTTTTCTGTTTCAATGATTTCATTTTTTCTGCGGACAGCCCCAATTCGCTAAGATAAATCTCCTCATTATGCTCCCCGATGAGGGGCGCCCGCCGGTGATACGCCGCAGGCGTCTCGCTCAGCCTGAGAAAAGGCCCGCAATAGGTAAGGGCCTCCCCCAGTTCCGGATGCTCCAGTTCCGCCCAGTATTCACGGGCTTCAAGCTGCCTGTTCTCGCAGATATCCCTGGCGCTGGACACCGGAGCGAGAAGTATGCGCCGGTTTATGCCCCCCTCCTCATACAACTCCATCTTTGTTTTCGTGGCGGTAAATCTGGCTACCTCGGCTTCCACCTTTTCGGCAAACTCCTGGATTAAGGTAGCAGCATTATATTCGTTCACCCAATCAACTTCCTTTAACCAGTCTTCCGCCATACCGTTTTCATCCATCCACTGTACCAGCCGCCTTGTGGAGGATACCATAGGCTCGGCTCCGCCCTGAACCAGAATCATCACGTACCCATCCTGACATTTGTAGTATGTTTTCTGCATGACGCCGGTAGCCGGAATATAGGTGTTGCCGGCCAGCCGGCGGGTATTAACCTTATTGACATCCCACATCTGTAGAGCATTGAAGTGCGGAGATAAAAAGCACTCCTGGAGGGAAACATCAACGTGCTGCCCCTCGCCGGTTGCCTGTCGATGCCAGAGGGCACACATGGCCCCGGCGGCGGCTTCGGCACCACCGAAAAGCGAAGCCTGGGGGAAGCTAATCCAGTTGGGTGGCCGGTCAGGGCTACCACATAGAGACAGAAAACCACTGCTCGCCCAGGTAGTCAGGTCACAACCCCTATAATGCGCTTTGGGGCCGCTCTGACCGAAAGGAGTTATGGAAGTCATAATAATATCAGGCATTATCTGGCTGAGGTCGGCATACCCCAGACCCAGCCGGTCCATATACCCGACGGCAAAGGATTCCATAACAATATCAGCCGTCCCTGTCAATGCTTTAAATATCTCCTGCCCCTCGGTTCTACCTATGTCCAGGGTTACACCTCGCTTGTTGGCATTGTAAGCAAACCAGAAAAGGCTCTTTTCCGCGTCGGGAATATCCCGGTAGAACGGGGCGATGCGGGAAGGACTGCCGCCGGGAGGCTCAATTTTGATAACATCGGCACCGAGGTCACCGAGCATCCTGGCACCAATCAGACAGCCGCCTTCGGTAAGGTCCAACACCCGATAAGGCTCCAGTGCCGAAGGTTTTATATTGCTATTCATAGAAAATTCCTGTAATATTACAGCTAACCGTTATGTGGCTGGTCTAAATTTAGGCAGAGTTACCTCATCGGTAACATCGTCAAAAGTCACTGCAACCGGCATATCAATCCTGATGTCCTTCATTTCACAGCCGATTATATTACTCTCCATACGCGGCCCCTCGTCTAGCTGTATAATAGCCACGGCATAGGGCAGCTCATCTTTATATGCCGGATGGTATGCCTGATGGTAGATGATAAAGCTATAGACCCTGCCCTTCCCGCTTAACTTTGTCCAGTCTGCCTCCAGTGAATGACACCGGGGACAGACGATGCTGGCGGGAAACCGGATATACCCGCACTGCCGGCATTTCTGCATTCTGAGCTCATGCTTATGGCAGTACTCCCAGTAGGGTGCGGTGTCTTCATTTATCACGGGCAGGGGTTTTTCATAAGCCATGATATATTACCTCCTCAAAATAAGGGTGCTGTGCGTCTGCATCACACCGCCGTTATTACTGACCAGAATTATCTCCGGCTCCCTGGTTCTGGTAGGCGGGCCGAGCTGCCTCTCACCAGCCTCACCCCGCAGCTGGGCCACAGCCTCGGTGAGGGGAGTAAACCCCTGCTGGTAGGCTTCCGAAAGCAGCCCCCCTGAGGTATTAAGCGGGAAGTCCCCGCCGGGAGCCAGACGTTCTGCCCTGAGAAAGTCACGGCCTTCCCCCGGTCCGAAAAAGCCGTAGTCCATAAGCTCCACCTCTACCGTATAGGTAAAGCAATCGTATATCTCGCAGGCATCGATGTTATCTCTGGTGATACCCGCCATTTTGAAGGCCTCCTCACCGGAGAGCCTGGCACCGCTGCCCCCGGCGAGATGAGTGGCCTGAGGCGGGTTCGTGGCCGGGTGGGCCTGTCCCATGCCCATGATATATACCGGACGGTGCCGGCAAGCCTTCGCCCTCTCCGCTGTGGTCACGATGAAGGCCCGGCCGCTATCGGTGACCTGGCAGATATCAAACAGGTGAAACGGTTCCACAATTACTCTCGAGTTCTGATAATCTTCGTAGCTCATCGCCCGGTCATGCATCACCGCCCTGGGATTCAGGTTAGCCCACTTTCGCTGAGCTACAGCTATTTCCTTCCAGGTTTCGGGGCCGGTGCCAAACTCGTGTATGCCCCGGCGTGCCGCCATGGCGTAACCGGCTACGGCACCAAACATACCATACTCTTCCCCCCCGTTCAGAGCAGCCCCGTACTCACTGGGTCCCGACCGGGCGTTCTCGCCGTAGGTACACACAACATAGTTTGCCAGGCCATGGCATACCGCCCAGGTAGCGTGCTGTGCCTGGCAGGAAGCTGAGGCCCCAAACGAATCATGCGCCGCCAAAAACCTGGTATGCAGTCCCAGGTGCTGTGCCACCCAGACAGCCGTAACCGTGGGGTCTCCCATTGATGGCTGTATCAAGAGGCCATCAACATCCTCTATCTTCAGACCGGCGTCGGCGATGGCATTCCTTGCCGCCTCGACATGAAAACTCAACGAACTTCTGCCCGGAATCTTCCCCTGCGGTGTGTACCCAATGCCCACAATAGCTGCTTTATCCTTCATACTTTCCAATGGTGCCCCCTTTCTCTATTTCAGAAGTCATCGCCACTGGCACTCTATCTATTACGGAATACCGGCTTTCTTTTCTCCGCAAAGGCGTTCATGCCCTCTTTCTGGTCCTCGGTATCAAAGCAGCGGGCAAAGAAGGTCTCATCGGTATCAATGCCCGCGGTGAGGCTCATACCGGTGCCGCTGTTGATGGCTTTTTTAGCAAAAGATAGAGCCACGCTGCTCTTGCTCACCAGCTTCTGGGCCAGTGCTCTGACTTCCGGCATCAGGCTCTCCAGCGGCACCACCCTGTTCACCAGCCCGATTGACAGAGCGGTACTGGCATCGATGATGTCGCCGGTATAGACCAGTTCCTTGGCTCTGTGTATCCCAATCAACCGGACGAACCTCTGCATGGCACCACCGCCGGGAACGATTCCCAGACTTATTTCCGGCTGGCCAATCCTGGCATTCTCTGAGGCTATGAGCAAATCACAGCACATGGCCATTTCAAACCCGCCGCCAAGGGCAAACCCGTTGATGGCCGCAATAACGGGCTTGCTCAGGGTGTACACCCGGTCATTGGCTCTCCTGGCGACAGCGACAAAATCCTCAATCTCAACGCTGTTTTTGTCCTTCATCCCGCTGATATCGACGCCGGAGATAAAGGCCTTCTCGCCGCTGCCGGTAAGGATAACCACACGCACATCGGGGTCATCCTCAATCTCCTGAAATAGCGTATAGAACTCAGCATAAGCCTCTATATTCAGAGCATTCCGCACCTCAGGTCGGTTTACCGTAACTATGCCGATGCCGTCCTCTTTATCATACAGCAGATACTTGTAACTCACTTCGGGCCTCCTTCTGTTAACGCCATTAAATTACCGGCTTGAACCATTTTAACATCGTGCTGATAACCTGTAAAACCAGGGTTGTGACAATACTTGGCTTCTCAGTCCCTCAAGAGAAAAACATGTCTCCTCTCTCACAGTATCGAGAGAAGAGACATGATTTTTATGGCTCAGTCATTAATAAGGGGTCAACATATCAATATAATAATTATTTTCTGGCTCTCTTTAGTCCCCTATTCTATTACGGTATACATTTCCTTTACTGCGTATTTGGCGAGAAGTTCTTCGTTCAGCTCAAGTCCCAGCCCGGGGCCATCGGGCGGGTACATGCGACCTTTCTCAACTCTGGGGACGGTCCTTGCCAGGTCATCCGTTACCGGTGTCTTAGTAGTATCCAAGGCGTTATGGCCAATTATGGCGCCAAGATTCTCGTGCTCCAGATGGGTCGCCCACTCGTCAGAGGCCAGGAAGTGTGCCTGCCAGGCAGTCTCAAAGGCAGTAGACGGCAAACTGCCACACATCACCGGTATACCGGCCGCCTTGGCCACGGCAACCCATTTCTGGGCCATTCGGATGCCGCCTATTTTACCCAGTTTAAAGAACAGCACATCCGCCGCATCCTTTTCGATAATCTCAAGCAGGTGGCCGAAATCGGTGGCAGATTCATCGGCGCATATGGGTGTCCCCACCTTCTGGCGGAGTCTGGCTAAATTATCGATTTCCCTCCAGGGCACGGGCTGTTCGGCCATGAAGAGGTTAAATTTCTCCATTTTCCTCAGGGCATCCAGCGCCTGGTAGTAGTCCCAACCGCCGTTGGCATCAATTCCAACCCGGGCATCCCAGCCGACGGCTTCTCTAACCGCCGTAAGGTTAGCCAGGTCCTGCTGCACCGTGGTCTGTGAGAGGTGTCCCGTCTTTATCTTGATACTGGTATAACCGGCTTTGAAAATCTCCACCGCCCTTTGTGCCGCGACTTCAGGCGACTTGGTGCTGAGGACGAAGCCCAGGGGAGTACCATTCTTAGCCGACAGCCCTCCCAGGTATTTGTATATGGGAATTCCCAGCTTCTTGCCCACGATATCATGCAGCGCGCAGTCGACGGCCCCCAGTCCCTGGAAGCTGAACTTGGCAAGCCACTTCATCTTGGCGACGAGCAGGTCAATATCAAAGGGGTCCGCGCCCAGAAGGATTCCAGACGATACCAGCTTGATGAAGCCGATAACGGAGTCCAGGCTGTCGCCGGTGTAATACGGGTCCATACCGCCAGGCTCGCCGATGCCCACAATACCCTCGTCGGTATGCATCTTCAGAATCATCTGGTGAGGGCGGCGCAGGAAAGAGTAAACAACTGATTCCGGCATCGGGCCCTTCATGGGTATCATAAAAGGTATGCATTCCAGTTTGGTAATCTTCATTTTTCTCCTTTTTATTATATTTCAGGTTCTGGTTACTCCCTTATCAAGACAATAAATAGCTTTTTTTATTCTTACCTCCTTCTCCCGTGAGGCCATTTAATTCGGAAAGGTCCGGAAACGCCAGCTATATGGGTATTATCTGTGAGTATTCTACTCACCTGGCTATTCAGTGTCAAGGCTGGTATAACTGGGTTCTATTTGGTTTTGGTTGATTCCAGATGCACTCCCCATGACCCCCTCCGCTGATTGTCTTTTCCCACCCTGCCGCCCTCGTATCAACTACGCTTTAGGCCATAAATATACCCCCTTCCCCGTATCCCCTCCCTTTCTTATCTCTTCCCACCCTACCACCCTCGCAGCATCCAAGGCTTATCCCGTTAGTGTATGCCCCACCACCCCACAGGAAAGTGAGCTATAAATTCACCCTCAGAGGGTTAAAGAGGGGCGAAAGTCACGCATTCCCCTCATGGAGAGCAGCCTGCGGAGAGGGGGCATAGCCTCCTCTCTTATGTACACCCCTCTCCAGCCAGAAATAACTGCGGTTTCCTGCCAGTGTGTCAGGCTGGAGAGGGGCCAGGGGTGAGGTAAGCTCCCGACAACCAAATGCAAATAAAACCCAACACTATGGGTGAAAATCAAGTCTCCTCTCTCAGTACCGGGAGAAGAGACATGATTGTCAAATTCTAGCTGCGAATGAGGGGCCGACAGGCGATATCATGTTGTTGTTCCAGTCCCGACCACGTCGGGCAGCGGGATACCCTGACTGACCAGGCTTGCCCGCAGGACTTTATAATCCACCTGCCGGGGAGTTATGCCGCCTTTGACCGCCAACGCTGCGGCCGTGCCTGCCGCCTGTCCCATAACGACAACCTGCGGGATAACGTTCGTCATGTTGTTGGCCGCCGGGTCCGAGGAGTAGCAGCGACCGGCAGCCAGCAAGCCCTCTATCCGGCGCGGCACCAGAGAGCGAAAGGGAATATACACCCAGGGCGGCCTGTCCACTTCCGGTGTCATAATACGGCGGAAGACGGCTATGGTGTCTTCATGAATTTTACCGGAGCGGATGTCGTCCATGTTGACAACGTATTCGCCGATAAGCCGTCGGCCACCCCGCGTGCCAATCTGGGAGGCGGTGTCCAGGATAAAGCTCTTTTCAAAGCCGGGGAAATGCTTCTTGAAAAAGTCGTGCCACAGCAGCATCCCCTTCCTGATGTTGACCTCAACCCAGGTAAGGTCTTCGACATTTGTGGCACTCAGACCTCGGATGAAGTTATTGACCCAGACAACGTCTTCACGGGGGGTAGGCAGGGGTACCATACGGTAAAGGCTGCCCCCACCCGGAAGCAGCGCGGCTTTGTGCTCCTCGCTCCATATGTCTTCCATCTGGCGTATCAGTTCTTTGTTCTTCTCCGGTTCCTTTTGCCGGAACTCGTTGAATTTCTTGAAGTCAACATTGCCGACCCGAAAGACCAGAGCCAGCTGTGAATTCCTTATCTCAGGGTCAATCATAGCGTTATCACACTCAGTTCCGGCGGAGGCGAGGATATCACCGTCGCCCGTAGCGTCGATAATCACCTTCCCCAGTATCGCCTGCCGGCCCGATTTACTCTCAAAGATAATACCCTTAACCGTATTTTTGTCGACAACTGCCTGGGTAGACCAGGAATGAAGAAACAGCTTTATGCCTGCCTCCTCCACTATCTCGCTTATCACGCACTTGAGTATCTCCGGGTCGAAATATGATGTGAACGGCACCCTGTCCCCTATCATATAGGCCCCGGTGCGGGACCGCCAGTAGTTCAGCAGTTTCTCGTCGGTTGAACCCACGTCTTGCTTATCCGGGTGCAATACCCCGCCCAGGACGTCCGACTTATCAAACATCTCCTGACAGAGCCCGGCCAGCTGGCCCTCCCCGATATTCGCAAACACCTGTCTCATCATCAAGACTATGCCGCCGGTGGCCATACCCCCCAGATGCCCATACCTCTCCACCAGCACTGTTTTAGCCCCACTCCGCGCCGCCGCTACGGCGGTCCCGAATCCCGCCGGACCGCCACCCACCACGACCACATCAGCCTCATAGCACACCCTGGTTTCCCTGGCTGGTTCCGTTATTGTCTTAGCGCTTGAACCTGGCTTCAAAATAATCACCTCCCTATAGTATTGGTTGCATCTTCTATTTATACACGCCGTATTCTTTGGCGGCGGCCATCAGAGCTTTCAGATTATCCGCATTCGCTTCGGTGACACTCGCCCCGCCGGTTAATATATAACCGCCGCCCGGGCCGCAGACCTCGATGAGCTTTCGACAGTACTCTTTAACCTCCCGGGGCGTGCCCGTAACCAGCAGCGAGGTAGGCACGTTACCGGATATACAGGAGGTATCACCGAGAACTGCTTTCGCCCTGGCCATATCTGTCTGGTCAAACTGCCACATCACCCAGCCCCTGGGTAAATCCCTGATAACCTCCAGGCGCCTGTTATATTTTCCCTCGGCAAATAACATCACCATGATACCATCGTCAATCAGGGCCAGGATTATCTTTTTCAGGGTGGGCCAGTAAAAGGTCTCAAATTGCTTGTCGGACATAAAGGTATCATCGCCTTTGTGCAGAGGAAAACCCACCATAAAGCTTCCGAATTCATTGACCTCGGATATCGTGCGGTGAATTGCCAGGTCGGCTATTTTCTCCATGGCTTCCATAAGCTTGTCCGGCTGGCGGTACATATCCAGCATTATACCCTGCGTCCCTCTCAATCCATCCCCGATAGAATCAAAGGGTGCTGTGCACATACGACCTCTGAGAGAAGGAAATCCCTCTGCCAGTGCCCCGCGGCCACAGGTAATGATAGCCTTCTGCCATTTGGACATTTCTTTACCGGCATCCATAAGAGTCTGAAGCGCTGCCTGGACATCCGGCATCTGTACCGCTGCCAGAAACCTTATGGGTATCCCCAATGCCGCGGAAAGAGGCAGGAATTTCTGGAGCGGCTCCAGGGCACCCACGGTACGGGGCAGGTATTTTCTCATGGCGAAATCAGAGGGGTCTCTAATCAGCTCATCGTACTCATCGGCCCTCATATACTCGCCTTCGACAAACTGATATGCGGAAACGTTTGTTCCCATCCCGTGGCCCGGCCATTTGTACAGTCTATAGTCGAGGGTCTCCAGGGCCCTGCCTGAGTAGACCAGGCCGGGGCCTTCAAATGTGTCCATATCAGAAGCAAAGTCATGGAGATACTTCGTCCACGCCCGGCTGAGCTCGTCATAGTCATACATCACCTTATGGAGCGTCCCCCCGGCATAATAAGCCGCGAAATTCGCCGCCGGCAGCATAACCGGCACCCTGTCGGGCTCTTTCAGCAGAAGGGCGTTGGCCAGCCTCGCCACCCTTTCCTTATAAGCCCTTTCGGCTTCCGGGCTGGAGAACTTGACGCCTGGCGGCGAAAACCACCGCTTAAACCTCTCTTCCCGTTTTTCCTCCCGGGTTAACTCTGCCCGTTTTTCTTCCAAATCTTAATTACCTCCCGTTTACTCCTTAGCCGGCGATACCATCATTTTGCCAGGCAAT
>CAYWRT010000012.1:0-2264 GCA_964460815.1 uncultured Dehalococcoidaceae bacterium | reverse complement strand
ATCGTCGCGGGGATTCTCCGGCTCTTCACCTGCGACAAAGGCGTAAATAAAATCGCCCAGCGCCTCCAGGTCAATACCGCTGACGCCCACGGTGGTACGCTGTCGCTTGGCCACGCCCATATCGTACCAGGGGCGCAGGGACGTTATCTCCCTGCGGAACGCCGCCTGTAGCTGGTCGGTTTCTGCGGTCTCGGCCAGGTCCTGGACAAAATCCACCGGGCAGGCCAGCGCCGCTATGGCACCGGCCGTCTCTGGCTCATCCTCGGGAAAGTCCTCCAGCAGCGGACCGGCGGGCGCCTCAAACATCCCCATAAGGGCCAGCAGTACCCGTCTCTGGAAGGCAGGGTCATCGGGCGGCCCTAGGGGACGCCCCAGCTCAAAGGGCACCCACAAGGCCCGGGGCGGCTTTATAATTTCCGTATGTGGCCGGATAAGGCTGATGCCGGCTGTCGGTACGCCTTCCTCTTCTATAAAATGCGACAGCACGCCTACGGCGCGCGTGCACCCCGGTCAGGATGGAAAGAGCAGGACGGCATTTACACTGTCCTTCTTGAGCATACCGGCAACTTCTCTAATCGGCGCCGTGGAATCCTCCTTCGCTTGTCTACTACTATAAGAGTAGTGAAAATCGGCCACGCTGCCGATGATACCTTCCGCCGCCATCTCGCGGAGCCGGTCGAGGGGGAAAACCACATTCCAGTCCCGCTGATAACCGGTGCGGTCCATGCCGGCGGAAAGATGGGACATTACCAGGTCATTGGCCTGAACACTGCCCGGGATAACGCGGTAGTAATCGTCCTGGACCATCTGGAAGGGGCGGTCATGGCGACCGTGCAGTCCGGCGGTGGTGATAATAGCTACCCGCCTCTGGCTCAAGGGCGGCCCCTTGACCCAGGGATGGGTCTCAAATGTGGGGCACATCTGAGCCATCCTTTGAGTGAGCTCTCTCTCTTCTTCGCTAAACTTCTCAAGACGAACCATATATACTCTCCCTTCATACATATAACCTTCGGCTGAAACCAGCCGTCAACGTAATTGGCAGTATGACATAACCACTGCTGCCTGTCAACAGTTGCTAACGGGTAACTGCTAACTTCAATACAGAAAAGCCAGTCCCGGTCTCCAGGAGAACGCGGAATATCACACCCATGAAATTTTGTGTCTGGACGAACGCTGAGGACATGTATCCGGCGACAGCAGGACTTCAATCTTTCTTTCGGAGCGCCACCTCCATCGGGACGATGAAGTGACCGCCCACCTGACTCAACTTATCGTCTGTGCTGGCCTCGCAGACTTTCTTCAATTCCAGGAGCACTTTCCCGGCTGCCGTTTCGTCCCAGAACCAGTCGAAAAGCCTCTGGCTCGAAGCACCCGCCTGGCCCGGCTGCGATGTAATCCCCTCAATATAGTAGGTCTTCAGGTCCTCAACCGCGAACTTCAGCGTGTATGCCAGCGGTATATCATCGCGGGGATTTTCCGGCTCCTCACCCCTGACAAAGGCATAAATAAAATCGCCCAGCGCCTCCAGTTCAATGCCGCTAACACCCACATTAGTGCGCTGGCGCTTGGCCACGCCCATATCGTACCAGGGGCGCAGGGCCGTCATCTCCCTGCGGAACGCCGCCTCAAGCTGGTCGGTTTCCCCGGTTTCTGCCTCGTCCTGAGCAAAATAGACCGGGCAGGTCAGAACGGTAAGCTCATCAGATGTCTCCGGCTCGTCCTCGGGATAGTCCTCCAGCAGCGGACCATCGGGTGCCTCAAGCATTCCCAGAAGGGTTATTAATACCCGCCTCTGGAAGGCAGCATCATCGGGCGGCCCCAGGGGATGCCCCATCTCAAAAGACACCCACAAGGCCCGGGGCGGCTTGATGATTTCCGTGTGCATACGGACAAGGCTGATGCTGGCTGTCGGCACACCTTCCTCTTCTATAAAATGCCCCAGTACGCCTACGGCGTACGTGCAGCCCGGTCAGACCGGAAAGAGCAGGACGGCATCAACATTGTCTTTCTTAAGCAGACCGGCGACTTCCCGGATCGCCCCCGCCGCATCCACCTTAGCGCTGGGGCTGTTATAGGAATAGTGAAAGTCGGCCACGCTGCCGATGATACCTTCTGCCGCCATCTCACGGAGCCTATCAATGGGGAAAGCGACATTCCAGTCCCGCAGGTAGCCGCTGCGGTCGAATCCGGCGGAAATATGGGACATAATCAGGTCATTGGCCTGGACATCGCCCGGGATAACGCGGTAGAAGTCGTTCGGGTCC
>CAYWRT010000011.1:0-23983 GCA_964460815.1 uncultured Dehalococcoidaceae bacterium | reverse complement strand
CACTGTATGTCATCAGCTCGATGTTTTCGTGTGACCTCACCGAGGCCATCTTCGGCGTGAGTATTCAGGCGGAACAGTCCAAGGTGGGAAAGGTCTTGTCAAGCCGGGCCATATTACCGCCTATGGAAGGCTCCCTCTCGACCAGATATACCTTCTGTCCCGAATCAGCTATCTCCAGGGCTGCCTGAATCCCGGCAATACCCGCACCCACGACCAGTGTGCCGGGATTAACGGGGACTTCCTTTCTTTCCAGCGGCTCGTGGTAGAAGACGCGCCTTACGGCAGCGCTGACCAGTGCTTTTGCCTTCTCAGTAGCCTTATCTTTGTCCTTGTGTACCCAGGCGCATTGCTCACGGATGTTCGCCATCTCAAAGAGATAAGGATTTAAATCAGCGCTGGCCAGGGTCCGCCTGAAGGTAGGCTCGTGCAATCGGGGTGAACATGAGGCCACCACCACGCGGTTCAGTCCCTGTTCCTTAATATCGTTCCTGATTAAGTCCTGCCCCGGGTCTGAACACATGAATTTATAATCACGTGCCACCACCACTGATGGAAGACCTTTAGCATATTCGGTGACCTGCGCCACGTCAACTGTGCCCGCAATATTGGCTCCGCAATGGCAAACATAGACACCAATTTTTGGCTCCATTTCCCGCTCCTTAAATATATTTTGCCAGAACCCCCTCTACCGATACCGCGCTGGCCTTCAGACCAAGCTCCCCCCCACCAGGTCCAGAAGCGACACCCACCCAATGGCTAGTGAGTGGTCATGTAGTTAACAGGATTGTATATATGTTCCAGCACCTTAGCTGGCGAGACTACGTTTGTATTTAGCCCCAGGGTCTTGCCATCAATCCCGAGGGCGAGACCAATTAACTGGGTGAAGAACAAAACAGGCAGCTTGTAGCTGGTCTTAAACTTTTTTTCAACCCGACTTTGATAGGCATCCAGGTTCGTCTGGCACAATGGACAAACCGTGACCAGACACTCCGCCCCGTTGCTCAAGGCGGAGTCAAGTAGCTTGCGAATCAACCCCAGTGCCACGTCCTCCTCAGAAATAATAAGGGAACCCCCGCAACAGCGAGTCTTCAGCGGGAAGGCAACAGGCTCGCCCCCCAGGCTGGTTATCAGCTTATCCATGGATTGGGGGGACTCGGGGTGGTCAAAGCCGGGTGTGGGGCGCACTACCTGGCACCCGTAGTAGGGTGCCACCTTCAGTCCACTCAGAGATTGCTTCACCTCAGACTCGATGGCATCATAGCCAATATCATTGGCCATCACATCAAGCAGATGCCTGACCTTCACCGTACCGTGGTATTCCAGCCCCCCGGCAGCCAGAGCCTCGTCTACCTTAGCTTTAAGCTTTGGATACTGCCTGAGGTAAGAGTTGGTGCGGTTAAAAATAACATAACAGGCACTACAAGGTGTTACCAGGTCAAGCCCGCTCTTTTCAGCCAGGGCAAGGTCACGTGCTGACATACAAAAGGTGCCGAGCTCATCAACCGAGCTGGATGGTGTCGAGCCGCAGCAGTTCCAGTCATCCAGCTCGACGAGTTCTACACCCAGGGCCTTACTTACCTCCTGGGCTGACCAGTTATATGCCTTGGCGCCGCCTTCAGAGGCGGAGCAGCCAGGAAAATATGTATAATATCTCAACTGACACCTCCCAGAGATTCAGCCTTATCGAGGATAGCTCGAAGCTGATTGGTTCCTTCCGGGGTCAGCCTTCTCGCCCTGATGGATAGGCGCCCACGTCTCAGCAAATCCAGGGCAACCGGAATCATCCGCCAGGCACGTAGCGGATTACTGAACATGTAGAACCAGGCCATAAACCCAAATTCAGGGAGACTTCCCAGGCTACAGGCGAAGTGATTGAAGCTTCGATACATGGTGGGTGTCCGAGTTCCGGCATGGCTCAGACCTTCACGCACCGCCACACATTCCAGGGCATGCATAAGGTCGGTCTGCTTTATCCCTCTCGGGCAGCGCACCGTACATAGATAGCATGACAGGCAATACCACATGGTATTGCTGGATAGAACTTCCTCACGCATACCCGCCCGCGCCATAGCTATGAGCTGCGATGGTGTATGTTCCATCTTATCAGCATTAGGGCAGGAAGCAGTGCAGGTACCGCACTGGATGCACAGTCGAATGCCCTCACCACCGGGGATGGCACAAATCTCATCTATGAAAGCATCAGACCTCGTCTTTGTTTCCATAAAACCTCCCCATTATTGTGAGATAAACTACTGGTAATTCATTCAGGCCCGGCTACTAAACAACAAAACTGTTTAAAAAGAAAAAATATGGTATTATCACTCGCGTTTAAGTCACCTCACGAACTACTGGTTCCTCAACCATTTTTCCTGCTTTTCTTACGGTGACAGCGGCTCGCCGTCGCAGCCTGAACCTATCAAGAGCGACCTGGTACAGGCCACTGATTACGGCAGCCCAAACCAGTGCTGGTACGAAAAGAACGATGGGGAAGATTACCGCTACCGCTACCGCTACCTGCCATCCAAAATGACCGTAGAAGAACCAGATGAGGACAGCATAAATAGCTACAGGCACGATGATAGCTAAAGGTATGCGCATTGCCCGGCCAACAGCCGACAGAACTCCGATTCTTCTCCTCTCACGGAGCGCGGCATACATGCCACCAATATTGAGGTACCAGATAAACATCGCCGGGAAAAGGATAATGGTTATTGCAAATACTAAGGCTACTATAACCTGCCACTCCATCTTCTATCTGTAGTCCTCCTTTATATTTATTCCTGAATTCATGCTATAAATTCGCTATTGCGTCTTTACTTAGCTTTGACTACAGCCTTAGCACCCTTTTCGCGGGCAGCACGTCTCGCTCTCGCTTCCTTAACGGCAGCATAGATGCCACCAGCGTTCAGGTACCAGACGAACGCCGCCGGGAAAAGGATGATAGGAACTGCTATCACCAGCGCCACTACAAATTCCCACTGCATCGCTGTTACCTCCTTCCCACTGGGTAAGCTAGAGGTAAGAGACCTATGGAGCTAAGCCGAAGAGATTTTCTCTTATTCCCACCCTTCTCTTACCCCCTAATCAAATCCTACTATCTAGCTGCCAAACCCAGCTTCCGCTTTAATGCTTATTTTTAACTTTCTGGGACTAGGTAATTATGCTTACGAACTGCTCATAGAAGCCGGCATGACCGTCCCGGATATTTCCATTAAAGCCACTTGTGATGAATAACTTTGCTATTCCTCATACAATATTGTTTATAGTGCTTCTTCATGTTATAATGACGAGCAAAGTAACCAATGGGGAGTAACTACAAGGTCCCACGAATAAGGGAAAATGGACAAGTGTAAATTTTCTCCTAAAATTCTCATCGGCATTTTATTATTTATCTTCTTCGGTGTTTCCTTAATCCTGCGGATTGTCCCCCCTTATGACCAGATTTTCGTTGGTGATTGGATCAAGTTTAGCAGTCCTGATGCCTACTACTACATGCGCCTGGTTGATAACCTGGCTCACAACTTCCCCACCATCACTGCCTTTGACCCCTTCTTCATCTATCCGGGCGGCGGCGTTGTCGGCGGTGTCCACTTCTTTGACTGGCTTCTGGCCGGCATTGTCTGGGTAATCGGCCTGGGTTCACCAACCCCGCACACCATAGACGTAATTGGTGTCTATTTCCCGGCGGTACTGGCGGCTCTGACCGTTATCCCGGTCTACTTCATCGGCAGGGCGTTGTTCAATCGCTGGGCTGGTGTGCTGGCGGCGGCTCTAATCGCCATTATGTCAGGTGAATACATCGGGCGCTCCATACTCGGCTTCACTGACCATCACGTCGCTGAGACTCTGTTTAGCACGGTGACCATCCTTTTCCTGATTCTGGCAATAAAGGAGGCAGAGCCGAGACAACTGACCCTCAACCACTTCATACATCGTGACCGGGCAATAATAACAAAACCCCTTATTTATAGCTTGCTGGCTGGCATTTTCCTGGGGATATATCTCATTACCTGGCAGGGAAGCCTGCTCTTTGTCTTCATCATTGCCCTCTATCTGATAGTACAATTTATAATTAACCACCTGAGGCAAAAATCATCTGACCATCTGGGCATTATCGGTTTCATTCTGTTCCTGGTGGCCCTTATCATCTTCATACCGCTTTCAACGGCGTTATTCGCCTCTATAGCTCTGGTCATCGCTGTATTCATCCCGCTGGTCTTATCGGGTGTCTCATTGCTGGTATCAGGCAAAGGTTTAAAACCGGTTTACTACCCGTTGACCCTGATAGGGATTGGGGTTGTATTCATGGCTATCTTTTATGCTGTTTCCTCCAATACTCTTGGTATAATGCTCGGTCAATTTAAGATCTTCGCTCCGGCCGGGGCTAGCGCCACTACCACCATGGAGATGCAGCCCTTCCTTTCCCCGCAGGGTAGCTTTAGTCTCAACGTCGCCTGGGGTAACTTTAATACCGGCTTTTTCTTCAGTCTAATCGCACTTATACTTATTCTAATCCACATTATTATCAAGCGCGGCACGGCTTCAAACGGACTCCTGCTCTTTTTTGTCTGGAGTCTGGTGATACTGGTAGCAACTCTGGGGCAGCGCCGTTTTGCCTACTACTTTGCCATTAATGTGGCTTTACTCACAGGCTATTTTTCAGTTCTGGCATATTACCTAATCCGCTTCATTATAGACAATTTAAGCCGTAGAAATACTGACTACATGTCTCGGGAAGCCCTCGGGCTGGCTGGCTTTACTCAACTGATAGCGCCACCTGCGTCGCCACAGACCGGCCGGGAGAGGAAAAAAGCCAAACGGAAAAAACAGCAAGAGGCAGGGTTTCACCCCACAACCACCCAGGTAAGCATCAGCATATGGTTAATCTTAGCGGTTTTCCTGCTTGCCTTCTTTCCAAATGTTGGGTTGCTTGGTAAAGTACTGGAACTGGGCAAGGACTCCGACCTCAGCTTCGGGGAGGCTTGGTGGCACACCTGCCTGGTAGGGTCGGCTCAAAACACGGCGGCGCCGGCAAGCTTTGCCATCCCGGATGCCTGGCAGGCTTCACTCCTCTGGATGAAGGATAACACTCCCGACCCCTTTGGCGACCCTGATGCCTATTACAAGCTATACGAGGTGCCGCCTTCAGATAAGGAATTCCAATACCCGGAATCAGCCTACGGCGTAACTTCCTGGTGGGACTATGGCTACTGGATTACCCGTATTGCCCACCGCTTGCCCAGTGCCAATCCTTCTCAAGCTCCAGGGCCTATAACGAAAGTTGCTGGACTCTTCCTGTCCCAGGAGGAGTCTCTCAGCTATGAAGCCATGGAAGAACTGGATTCATCCTATTTAATAATTGACTACGAGACCTGTACCAGCAAGTTCTGGGCAATGATCCGCTGGTCAGAACAGGAACAGGACAAATATTTCGGCGTTTATTACGTGCCCCGTGAAGATAAGCTCGTGCCAATAACACTTTTCCATCCTGAATACTATCAATCAATGTGCGTCCGGCTGTACAATTTCGATGCTAAAGCGGTAAGTGCCGAGAAGCCGGTGGTAATTACATATGACGAGAAAGTCAGCCGTGACGGCACCCCCTACAAGCAAATCACTAATGCTGAGAAGTTCGACAGCTATCAAGAAGCGCTCGAATATGTTGAAAGCCAGGGCTCAGCTAATCATAGAATTGTGGGTACCGACCAGTTTATCAGCCCTGTGCCTCTGGAAGCGGTAAAGAACTACAAGCTGGTCTACAGCTCCGAGTCTGGTATATCCCACCCGGATGTAGGCTTGATACCAGAGGTAAAGGTCTTTGAATACACTTTACAGGAATGATTAAGACAACTCACCGGTTCTCCTCTGGATATTAGGAGGTAATTGTTTATGAAATTCGTGGTTATCAGCAAGAGAAAGGATGCGTACTTGATGCTTCCGGTGGAGAAGCAGATAGAAATAATGCAAGGCATGGTTGCCTACATCGAAAAGTACCGAAATAAAGGCAAATGCAAGGCAATTTACTTTACTGGTGACCTGCAGGGGAGCGTGAGCATCTGGGAGGCGGAGTCTGACGAAGAGAGCATTAGGATAATAGCTGAGAATCCTATTGCCCGTTTCTCAGACCTGGACATACGCCCTCTTATAGAATGGGACCTCGGCGTGAAGGTATTAATATAAGCCTTTTGGAATCGGGGTAAAAATCAGGCTTGAGCCATAGCCAGAGATGCTGGAATAAAAATAACCGAGATGTCGTCCCACAGGTGAGCTTATCTCCATCTCCGTTGTCGGAACTAAATTCCGCACGCCTATTCATTAAGCAAGTGTTTGAGCACTTGAACCATCATTAATTGAACCCTCACCGACTTCGTAAATTACATCGGGGATGGTGTCATTATCTGCCGCTTTAACAAATCCGTATATCTTTAGATAGAAGTCCGAATACCTATCGTTTGATATCTGATATAAAAGTAACGTAAACAAAGCGGTACTAAAAGACTATTCCCAACCCGCTTCCAGAGTTTTAAAATTTGGATAAAGCTGAGTTATCATGCGGACTTAATAGAGCGAGAAGCCGAGGTGAAAACCGAATGTTAGAGTCAAAAGAAATCTCTCAACTGGGGATTAATGAGCTGGACCGAACTATCGACGAGTACCGGGCAAAGTTAGAGGAGCTTGTTCAAAAAGAGAAAGAAAGACTTCGTAAGTTAGCTGACAAAGAGTCAAGCAGCATTGTCGAAGGTGCGTGGCGGAAAGCGGAAGATATTATTGCCGAAAGCCAGCAGAAAGCACAAAAAATTCGTGAGGAAATAGAACATCAAGCTAAAAAAGAATCTTCCAAGGTTATCAGCAACGCACAGTATCAAGCGCAGCAAATCATAAGTGAAGCCGAAGCCAGAGATAAGAAAGAGGCTAGAAAGCGTACCAGGCTAGAGGTGGAGGAGCTTATTTCCAAAGCCAGGGAAGAGTCTAATAATATTATTTCCCAGGCCAGGAAGGCAGCCGAAAAAGAAGTGAGCGAGATGCTCGATGGGTCAAGAGAAAAAGCGGAGCGGATAGTCAAAGACGAGGTGGATAAATTTCGAGCGGACGCTCAGGCACAATTATCTCTCGATATTGATGAAGCACAGAAAAAGGCAAAAAGAATGATTGATAACGGAGTCGCCAGCTGTACCGAAGTATGTGGACTGGTTAAGCAAATCATACAAAAAACGGAAACCATTGTGGATGGTTTCAAGAATGAGTTGCAGATAGAACTTGGCGAGTTAACCCAGGTTATTGCTCTAGCCAGTAAGAAGATGGAGCAGTTCACGACTGAAACCAATGAAGGAAGTGATATTGCCGCAGCATGTCCAGATATCAATAAAAAGCCAAATAGACAGGCGGTATTATTAGTTCAATTAGAAGGGGAGGAATCTGGAGGAGACAACGGCAAAGACTCTCTTTTTAGAGGACAGATGAAGTTGAAGGCGGGCTCCTCATGTGATTATAAGCAGATAAGGAGGCTGAGAGACTTCTTGCTTCAGATTCCCAATATAAGGTTTACCGGAGAATTTGCTTCTGAGGAAGAAACTACGATATCAATGGAAGTGCAGGTGCCGCTACCATTACTTGATATTCTAGGTAATATGCCGTCAGTAGAAAAAGTGGTTACGGAAGGAGATGGTGCCAAGTTAATACTAAACGCTAATCTTTAATAAAAAGTAATCAGTTTTTACATTTAATTGAGGCTAAAAGACCGGTCAATGTGCAGAGCCGATTGTTTGTTATCGTCCGGCAATAATAACCTTAGTCTCAATTGTGGAAGCTATATTCTTTACATATTTGGGTGAAAGCACCCAGTTGCAAAGGGTATATACCTGCTTGTTTGCTTAGCCGATAGATTATATCCTTTATTGCACGAATAAAGACGCAGGAAAGAACATGAGCAAAGTTACATATTATGAACAGGAATCTCCAATTGGCTCTTGGGCCAGACGCATGCGTATGACTCTAAAGATGACCAAACAGGAACTGGCTAACGTGTGTGGTGTTTCCAAAGAGGAAGTCGACTTATTTGAGCAGAGTCTGCCCGTGAGACTTGACGCTAAACGCAGGCTCCTTAAGGAATTGTGGTCGGCTCGAAACGCCCTGTGCCAAACGTTTCCCCGCTAGTAAATAATACTGAATATCCCGGCGTTTTAATAGTAATGTAGACGTTAGGTGGATTATAGTGAACGCAAAAGACCTAATCATGCTTCTGTATAGTTTGCTTGATATCCTAGCTTATCGACTTTGCTTTGGATAGACAGGTGGAAGGCTACACTGGGCCAGTGAGGTTTGAGGATTCATTGACCCAGTGTAGATTGACGTTTGGCGGTCAAGTGGAAAAGCCCGGACAGGATAAATAAATTGCCTGCTTATGATAACAATGATGGCACCTTAAACGAGGCGTTTTCAAACTCGGCAAGTATCAGCTTAATATCAGATTCAGCCTTCGAAATCTTTTCCATGGCGCTAGGAAATTCATCGTAATATTTCTGAATTTTATTCACACGCTTAAACTGGGATAGCATGACCGTGATTGTCAGCTTCCTTTCTCTGGTGGGATAATCGCCATACCTGATTATGGCTTCGGAAGCTATTCCCGATAAGTAATCGCCGAGTTCCTTGACCATATCCATATTCATCTCGGAACCTGGAGCCGATAGCAAGTACAGCGCCCGGGTGGAATCCTTAGGATTACATTCCAGAGACAGCTCACTTATGGCTTCATCCATTGCCTGTATGCCATTATGGGTCTCCGTCATTTTGCCCATGAACTCGGGTTTCCATCCGAATGGAAGCCTGAATAACGGCAGCTGCAATTTCCCATACCCCAGGGTTGTCCACCCGGATAGAGTCTGCATTATATCCCCCGCATCCAGCAACCTGGACCCAATATATTTGGATTTTTTCTCTTCACCAACACAAAGTAAATCGTAGAATGGCTCAACTACCAGTTCATTGATTTTAGACATGTTATTTCTCAGTGAAGAATCCTTTTTTATGTACCTCTGATTCTCAACGAGAAAAATGGCGTCAGCCACCGCATTCACAGACTTGAGACAGATAGCCGAATTATAAATGGTCCTGTCATCTGTTTGTTCTTCATGCTCAAAGGGGAGGATGAGGAGGGTATAAACCGGTTTATCCTTATACCTCTCCTTTATTATCTGAGTAAGTACCGGTATAGAACCAGACCCCGTACCGCCGGCAGTACTGGCTACCAGAAGAAAGGCATCCGATTCATAGAATTTCTTGGCGCCTCTTATGGCATCGATAATTTTATCAGCGTCGCTCTTGGCAACTTCTGCGGCTACTTCATTTATTTTACCCACGCCATGGCCAGCCGTCTTTAACGCTCCAATCAGGATTCTATGGCGATGGTCAGATTTGATACTGGACAGGCCACTTAAATCAGCCGTATCCGTATTAACAGCGAAGGCATCGGCAATTATATCAATCCCTCGCTCCCTACGCGCCCTTCTGCCCATTCGTGCAAATACGTCCGCAATCCTGCTGCCACACTGCCCGAAACCTACAACCGTTATTTTCATCTTTCAACTCCTCTCCCGGAATTTGTTTTTTACTTACTGGTCGATACCCCTGGCTTAATTCGACTTCACTATACTGCACAGCCCATGCCTTGTAGTGGGTGTAAACCCTTAAATCCGCACCCAACTAACCCTGAAATTTACCAAGTCAGAACCCGTGTTTCGTCGGAATTTGGCGTCATCAGCATGGCGAAATTCGTCCCTCATAGGCAGTTTCAACCCGCCTACTGCTTTATGCCGGAAAAGTTGCTATAATAACTAGACAAGGAATATTGGCTTATCCGATAATTAATCTGAAGTCATGGTAGAGATACTGCAAAATAAGAACTCGGCCACCAGGTTCCAGATACTGGTTGAAATTGCTGCTTGCGGTCCCAATATCCAGCAAAGAAGCATCGCCGTTAAGCTGGGTGTCACGCCACAGGCAATATCAGACTATATCCATCAACTAGTTAATGAGGAACTGGTTATCTCAACCGGTCGCTCCCACTATAAAGTGGGCACCAAAGGCGTCAACTGGATGCTCAAGGTACTCAGGGAAATCCGGAGTTATGCTTCTCTGGTGGAACAGGCGGTAACCAATATTACCGTCTGCGCTGCCATAGCTGAGAGCGATATACAGCGAGGACAGGCTGTAGGACTCAAGATGAAGGATGGTTTACTGTTTGCTACCGGCCAGACAGGCGGCGGCGGTGCCAGGGGTACCGCTGTATCAAGCGTAAGCCAGGGTGAGGACGTGGATGTCTCTAATATCGAAGGACTGGTAGAGCTGACGAGGGGTAAGGTAACCATCTTGCAGGTGCCTGTCATTCAGAAGGGTGGCTCAAGGCAGGTTGACCTGGAACTACTGCGGGCCCGGGTCGCCCACAATCAGCCGGTTGGAGCTATCGGCATCGAGGCTTTGATTTCGCTAAGACGGATAAATATAGAGCCTCGTTATCTTTACGGCGTTACCGAAGCCGCCATCGAGGCGGCCCGATGCGCCCTACCTTTTACTATAGTCTGCACCGATGATGCTATCCCCGGACTGATTAAGAGGCTACAAGATGAAGACCTTAATTACGAACTTACAGACCTGCGCCTGAAGAACAGCCTGGTGTAATCCCCTTTGACCCCCCGTTTCAAATCTAATCCCACCCAGCCACCCTCGTATCACCTATGGCTTAGCCCGTAAATATCCCCCCCTTTATCCCCCCCGCTATGAGTGGGAAAAAGAGAAGAGTATGCTGCTCCCCACTCGGGGTGGCGGGGAGGGAACTACGGTATAAGCCGCAGATGATGCTGGGCGGCGGGTGGGAAAAGATAGGAAAATCCAAGAGCACGTGGGGCGGTGGGGCATATACCTGCGGGATAAGCCACTGATGCTGCTGGGCGGAGGGTGGGGAAAGATATGTTAGAGAGGTCAGGGCTGAAGCAAAGACATCAACCAAATACAAACGGAACCAATTATTGACAGGCAATATCTACACGTGTATACTATCAAACAGACTTGTTATTAATCTAGTCAGGTTGTGTAATATGCCGCCAACAGGGGTAGTCATATTATGCCACGGCAGCCGTGGCGAGCGAGCTATTGTAGAACTTCCCGAGACCCTGAGAAGCATCACCGAACAGGTAAAGACCCTCTTACCCCCGGGAGTGGAAGTCGTGGGGGCGGCGCTCCAGTTTAATCACCCCACTCTGGAAGAAGCTGTGGAGTCTCTGACAGCAAGGGGCGTGCACCGGATAGTCATCATGCCCTACTTCCTCTTCCCGGGACGACACATCACCGAGGATATACCCCGGATTGTTGAGAGACTCAAGGGCATCTATCCGCAAAGGCAATTTACCGTGGCAAAACCCCTGGGATTAGAGGAACATTTCATCAGTCAAGTGGCGAAATGCATTGACGAGGCGGCTCCGGAGTTGTGGTCCAATGCCCCCATTCCCCCGACTTCCCCCGAGGACATTGAGCAGAAAAGTATGGAGATTACGGAAAGACTGATACCTCCTATGCCGAACATCTCCGGAGAAGAGCGACTGGTAATCAAGCGTGTTGTCCATGCCAGCGGCGACCCTCAGATTGCCGGCTTGATGAAGTTCAGCCCATCAGCAATTCCCAGTGGCCTCAGCGCCATCGCTAAAGGCAGCCCTATCTTTACTGACGTTCAGATGGTGGCGGCCGGTATCAACAGGCATCTGGCCAAGGCCTGCGGGTGCCCTGTTTTCTGCGCCATGGATGAAACAGGCAGACAGAAACAGGTGGAGGCAAGAGATACTACCCGCGCGGCGGCGGCAATGTACCATCTGGGTACAAGGCTTGACGGGGCTATAGTTGTCATCGGCAACGCCCCGACGGCCCTCATGTCCCTGCTGGTGTTAATTGACAATAATGGAATAAAGCCGGCCCTCGTGGTGGGCATGCCGGTGGGCTTCGTGCGAGCCAGGGAATCCAAGGACGAGTTGATGGCACGGGAGGTACCTTATATCACCATAACTGGAACTCGGGGCGGCAGTGCCATGGCCGTGGCTACAGTTAATGCTTTGCTAAAGATTGCTGTAGAAAAAAAGGGGCAGGATAGGGATGGCTAGACGAAAAAAAAGCGAAAGGCTGCGTCCAGGCTATACTACCGGAGCCTGTGCGGCGGCGGCGGCTCAGGCAGCTACCACGGCCCTGCTCAGACAGGAGGTAGTCACCCGGGTTCAAACTAACCTCCCCGGCGCTGCCCGGCCTAATTTTAAGGTTAGCCGATGTACTTTTGACCGCAAACAGGCATCGTGCTCGGTAATTAAGGATGCCGGTGATGACCCCGATGTTACCCATGGTGCTGAAATCCAGGCTACGGTTTCCTGGCAAGACGAGCCTGGCATCACTATCACCGGGGGGCAAGGGGTCGGCATAGTAACCAAGCCCGGGCTGGAAACACCGGTTGGCATGGCGGCGATAAACCCGGTGCCACATCAGATGATAGCACGCTCGGTCAGCCAGGTAATACGAAATAATATGGACGGGAAAGGGGTTAAGGTAACCATCTCTGTCCCGACCGGCGAGGAACTGGCTAAAAGAACGCTGAATCCACGCCTGGGGATAGTAAAAGGCATCTCAATTCTGGGCACCACCGGCATTGTCATTCCCTACTCGGTTAATGCCTACAAGGCCAGTATCTCTCAGGCAGTGGATGTAGCCGTAGCCTGTGGCTGCCGCCAGGTGGTACTGACCACGGGCAGACGAAGTGAGAAGTTTGCCCAGAGTGAGCTGGCGCTGGCCGAGGAATGTTTTATACAAGCGGGAGACTTCATCGGTTACTCACTGAGGGAATGTGTCAGGAGGCACCTGGCCAAGGTAACTGTCTGGGGCATGACCGGTAAGATAAGCAAGCTTGCCGCCGGGCATCTCTATACCAATGTCAGCGATTCCAGGGTGGATATAGGCTTCCTGGCCGGAGTCGCGGCAGGCTGCGGCGTACCGCAGAAAACGGTCGATACCCTGCGCGGTGCCGTTACCGCCAACCACTTCCGTAAAATGCTGCCACCAGGACATACCAGAGAATTTTGCGACCGGCTCTGCCGGCTGGCGGCGGAGAAATGCCGGGAGGAAGCTGTAGGAAAACTTGAGGTAGAGTGTATCATGACCGGCTATGACGGAACTATTCTGGGGAGAGCCAGTGCCGAAGGATAGAGCTTACATTCTGGGGGTGGCACCCGATGGGGCTGCCAGCCTGCTCCCCCAGGCACGCCGCATCTTGAAACGTGCCGATATGGTCCTCGGGGGCAAGCGGCTGCTTGATGCCCTCCCCTCGCTAAATGGCGAGAAGATTACTATTGGCCACAACCTGGCTGAAGTAAGTGATTTAATTAAGAGCAACCTGGGGCATAAACGAATAGTCGTTCTGGCTTCAGGTGACCCTTATTTTTACGGGATAGCCAGCTATCTCACGGGCAAACTGGGCAAGGATGCCGTTGAAATAATACCTAACGTGAGTGCCATGCAGGTGGCTTTTGCCCGCATCAGGGAAAGCTGGGATAACGCTGTGTTCGTCAGTGTCCATTCCCGACCCATCGAGGACATCGTCGAGACGGTGCGTGCCAACCACAAGATTGGTATTTTCACCGATGACAGGCATACCCCGGCTGCCATCGCCAGGGTCCTGCTGGAACATGGCATCAACGGCTATCGGGCTTATGTCTGTCAAAACCTCGGCACAGGCAACGAAAAAATCACAGCTGCTGACTTATACAGCCTGAAGCGTAAGCGCTTCCCGCCGCTCAACACCCTGATATTGCTCCGGGAAAAGCCCGAAGCCAGGCCTCAGCCAGTACTGGGTATTCCCGAAGCCAGCTTCTACCGCCGGCGGGATGGTTTTATTACCAAACAGGAGGTCAGGGCGGTAAGCCTGGCCAAGCTGTGCCTCACCGATGAGAGCGTGCTCTGGGATATAGGCGCCGGCTCGGGAGCAGTCTCCATCGAAGCCTCTTGCCTCGCCAGAAGGGGGCGTATCTACGCCATCGAAAAGAACGATGCCGATGTGGCCATAATCCGGAAAAACCTGCGTAAGTTCCAGGCAACCCGTGTCGAAGTGGTACACACCTTTGCCCCGGATAACCTGTATGAGTTGCCCGACCCGACTGCGGTATTTATCGGGGGCAGTGGGGGGAAAATGGAAGAGATATTAGACCTCGTTGGCCGCAGGCTGAAGCCCGGCAGTCGCATTGTCATCAACACCGTCACCCTGGAGAACCTGAGTACCACGGTTAATGCGCTCAAAGCCAGAGGCTTTGTGCCTGATGTGACCCTGGTCAATATAGCCCGCAGCACAAAAATCACGGAGCTCACCCGATTTGAAGCGTTAAATCCGGTCTTTGTGGTTGCGGCCAGTAAGCAAGAAGGTGCTCTGTCGAATGAGTAATGAAAAAGCAAGAACGGGACGCCTCTACGGCGTGGGGGTAGGGCCGGGTGACCCGGAACTCATGACCTTACGGGCATATCATGTCCTGTCCCGGGTGCCGGTTATCTTCGTGCCCAGGAAGACCGCGCAGAGTGAAAGCATGGCCAGGTCAATCGTAAGCAATCTGGTGCCGGGAATAGAGCCAAAAATCGTGGGGATAGTTTTACCTATGATGAGGAACAAAGAGCAGCTTCAGGAGTATTGGCACCAGGCTGCGGATACTATCTGGCAGTATCTTAAAAAGGGGGAAGACGGCGCTTTCGTCAACGTTGGCGACCCCCTCCTTTACGGTACCTTCATTCATATACTGGAAACGCTCCAGAAGAGTCACCCGGAGATAGAAGTCGAGGTTATCCCCGGGATTTCCTCTATCAATGCCGCCGCCGCCAGGACTATGGTCCCCCTCGCCAGCGATGATGACAATATCGCCATAATATCGGGTAGCCGTGAAGACAAGGCTATCAGGGAGACGCTTGAGAACTTCGACACGGTAATTTTTTTAAAAATTAATAATATATTTGATAAGCTCCTCACTATTATAGAAGAGCTGAAACTTATGGAAAAATGCGTTTACGTCAGGAGATGCACCACCCAGGATGAAGAGATAATCCGGGACATCAGCCGGTTGCGAGGAGAAAAGGTCGATTATTTCTCTCTCCTGATAGTCAGGAAATAATATGGCGGTTCAGGTATATTTTATCGGCGCTGGCCCCGGTGACCCGGAGCTGCTAACCATCAAGGCAAGCAATATCATCAAGCGGGCAGATGTCATTATTTACGCTGATTCGCTGATAAACCCCGAGGTCTGCGCCTCCGCCCGGAAGGGGGCTGAAATTTACCCCAGCGCCTCGCTCAGTCTTGAGGAGATAACCGGGATTATCGAGAACTCAGTTCAACAGGGAAAGACGGTTGCCCGGCTGCAAAGCGGCGACCCGAGCCTGTACGGAGCCATACAGGAGCAGATGGCCGTGCTGGACGAGAAGGGTATAGAGTATGAAATCATCCCCGGCGTCAGCTCCCTGCTGGCGGCCGCGGCCACCTTAAATACAGAACTTACCATACCCGAGCTTTCCCAGACGGTTATCATCACCCGCCTAGAAGGCAGAACACCGGTGCCCGCTTCAGAGAACCTGAAGAGCCTGGCCCAGCATCAATCCAGCATGGCAATTTTCCTGAGCATATCCTTAATCAGCGAGGTAGTAGCTGCCCTCCTTGAAGGCGGTTACTCCGCGGATACCCCGGTAGCGGTAGTCTACAGAGCCAGCTGGCCAGACGAGGTAATATTGCGAACTCCCTTAAAAAGCCTGGTGGAGCGCGTGAAGGCATCAGGCATCAGGAAACAGGCGCTGATACTGGTGGGCGCTTTTCTAAACCCAAAGAATAAGCAACGGCGCTCCAGGCTTTATAACCGAGGTTCTAAAGATGAACGTTGATAGCTCCGGAAAAGAATACCTGGCCATCGTGGCCATAACCAGACAAGGGGCCGCACTGGGCCAGCGCCTGAGACGGCTACTTAGCGGAAGCCACCTCTACATGCCGAAAGAGCTGGCGATAGAGCCCAGGCCATTCGAGTATCCCTTTTCATCACCGGTGAAAAAAGCGGTCAGAGAGATTTTCCGTCAGTACCGGTATCTGGTGCTTATCATGGCGGTGGGCATCGCGGTCCGTATGGTGGCCCCTGAAATCAGGGACAAGCGTAAAGACCCCGGGGTGGTTGTGGTTGATGACGCCGGTTCGTTCTGCGTGAGTTTACTATCCGGGCACATCGGGGGTGCTAACGAGCTTACCAGGAAGATAGCGTCTCGGCTCGGTGCCCATCCGGTAATAACTACCGCCTCCGAAGTAAACGAAACAATCTCCGTGGACCTTCTGGGGCATGAGTTTGGCTGGGAGCTTGAGGATGATGCCGGCGTCAAGGCGGCCAGCGCCGCCCTGGTTAACGGAGAACCGGTCGGCATTTACCAGGACGCCGGGGAGAGAAGCTGGTGGCCAGAGACAAGACCGCTGCCGGACAACGTGCGCATCTTTACCAGTATTGAAGCCCTGAAACAGTCCAGTTCCCGGGCGGCACTGATAATCACCGACCGAATCCTGGAGGAAGAACCAGCGTCACTACCCACCCTTACCGTAATATACCGTCCCAAAAGCCTGGTGGTCGGCATCGGCTGCAACCGGGGGACACAATGTGCCGAAATAGACGAAGCCGTCAGCCGGGTCTTCTCAGAAAACGGACTCTCTACTAAAAGCATCAGGAATATCGCCACCATCACGTTGAAGAAAAATGAGGCCGGACTCCTGGATTTCGCCCGGAAATACCGCCTGCCTGTAGAGTACTTTGATAAAGAAACCCTGAGCAAGGCAAAATTTCCCTCCGGTCCCTCGGCAGTGGTGCTGAAGCATGTGGGAACGCCGGCGGTATGTGAATCAGCGGCGCTGCTGAGCAGCGGCAGCCGCTCTCTGGTTGTGCCCAAGGTGAGCTTTAACCGCAAGGTGACTGTTGCTGTCGCCCCGTACTTTAATGGCGAAAGGAAGCAACGAGGCAAGCTTTCCCTGGTCGGTATCGGCCCGGGCAATCCGGAGCACATGACCTTCCAGGCCAGAGATGCCATTGCCCGCAGTGAGGTGGTCGTCGGTTATGAAACCTACATTAACCTGATTGAGCCTTTTCTCGGCCAGAAAGAGGTCATCGCTACCGGCATGGGAGCGGAAGTGGAGCGGGTCAAGACGGCTATCAGTCTGGCTGAGCAAGGCAGGCAGGTGTCTCTTGTCTCCAGCGGTGATACCGGCATTTACGGCATGGCGGGGCTGCTGGGTGAAATTCTTCGTGAACAACCGGGGTATGACCTGGATATAGAGGTGATACCCGGTGTACCTCTGCTGGTAGCCAGTGCTGCCTTACTCGGCGCTCCTGTATCAGGTGACTTTGCCTCCATAAGCCTCAGCGATTACCTCGTCTCGTGGGAGGAAATCAGCCGGAGAATAAAGCTGGCAGCTCAGGCGGACTTCGTCATTATTATCTACAATCCCCGGAGCCAGAGACGCCGGCACCAGCTTACTGAGGCGAGGGAGACCCTCCTGCAATATCGCTCACCATCGACCCCGGTAGGCATTGTCACCAGCGCCTACCGGCAGGAGCAGAAGGTAGTCGTCACCGATTTAGAACACATGCTGGACCATGAAATTGATATGAAAACAACCGTCATCATCGGCAATTCAACCACCTTTACCCTTGATGCCTGGATGGTGACCCCCCGCGGCTATCAGACGAAATACAGCCTGAGTGGTGAGGCCTCTTCAGTAATAAAGAATCCGAAGTGAGGGACAAATACCCGGTATGAAAAAGGCGAAGGCACCCTATTACCCGATGTTTCTCAATATTAGCGGGAAGAGATGTGTGGTTATCGGCGGCGGGCAGGTTGCCCGGCGCAAGGTAAGGGCACTTCTCGAGCACGGTGCCAGTATTGATATCATCAGTCCCGACCTGTGCCCGGAACTAATCGAGCTGGCGCAGAGAGGGCAGATAAGGGCATCACGCCGACAGTACCAGCCCGGCGACCTGCGCCAGGCATTTATTGCCATCGCCGCCACCGACAGCAGCGATGTTAACCAGCAGGTAGTAAAGGAAGCCAGAAGCGGAGCCGTCCTAGTCAACGCGGTGGATGACCCGGAGAGTTCTGATTTTATAGTTCCTTCATACTCTAACCGGGGAGGGATTACCGTGGCTGTCTCAACTGCCGGCAGGAGCCCGGCCCTGGCGCGGAAAATCCGAACCAGACTGGAGAAAGAGCTCGGCGATGAGTATGCTGCCCTGGCTCATCTGATTGGTGAGGTGCGCACCGAAGTGAGACGCCAGGGAATCAGGGCCACCGGCGACGACTGGCAGGAAGCCCTCGACCTGGACTTATTAATTGACCTGCTAAAGCGAGGCAATGACGAAGAAGCGAAATCAGTCCTGCTTGACAATCTGAAGGCCCAACAGAAATAATCCTTGAGGAAGGATAGATTAGATGAGAATCAGCCTAGTGGGGATAAATCACCAGACAGCGCCGGTTGCTGTCCGCGAGAGGGTGGCCATCAGCACCAAGAAGCTTCGTGATGCCCTGCTGATGCTTCGCCCCTATATATCCCGGGGCATAATCCTGTCCACCTGTAACCGTACTGAAATCTATACCATTGATAGTGACGATAGCCATGCCGAGAAGGCAAGCCTGGACTTCCTGAAAGCCCGGCTGGATACCCCCGATGATAGGCTGCTCCAGTATCTGTACCTGTTCAAGGACAGGGCCGCTATTGAACACCTGTTTCGTGTTGCCAGCGGCCTGGAATCAATGATAGTCGGCGAATATGAGGTTCTGGGTCAGGTGGGGCATGCCCTGGAGGTTGCCGAAGGTGCCGGGATGGTGAACCTGCCACTGCGCCATATTCTCCATAGCGCCGTCCGAACCGGCCGACGCGTTCGTGAGGAAACGGGCATCAGCCACAATGCCCTCTCCGTCAGCTCGGTAGCCGTGGACTTAGCCGCCGGGATTGTCGGCGACCTTAAGGGATGCAAAATGCTGGTCATCGGCACCGGCGAGGCCGGCAGGCTGGTAGCCCAAGCCGCCAGAGACAGGAGTCTATCTCAAATGATAGTGGCTGGCCGGACTCAGGAAAGGGCATCGGCTCTGGCTGAAGAACTGGGGGCGGTACCCATCATCCCGGGTAATGTGGGGGAAGAACTGCTCACCACCAATATAGTTGTTACCTGCTCCGGGGCACCGCACCAGATTCTGAGTGTCGGCCAGGTGAAGCGCGCCGTTTTACAGCGCCCGGACTCCCCTCTGGTAATAATAGATATCGCTGTCCCAAGGAATGTTGAGCCGGCCGTGAGTCAGCTCAGGAATGTATTTCTCTACAATATCGACGACCTTACCGGGCTGGCCAACTCAAACCGCCAGCAGCGAGAAAATGAAATCGAGAAGGCGAAACAAATTATAGCCGACGAACTGGATAAGTTTGCCTCATGGTGGCAGGAATTTAAGGTCAGGCCTCTGGTCAGTGCCCTGACGAGAAAGGCCGAAGCGATACGCCGCTCGCACTTAGACCGCACCGTAAAAAAACTGCCCCACCTGACCGAAGAAGAGCAATACAGTCTGGAGATGATGACCAGAGCCATTGTCAGCAAAATACTGAATGACCCCATCCGTAGCCTTAAGGCTAACGGAACCAGTAACTACGCTGAGGTAGTGAGGGAACTTTTCCGGCTGGACGAGGAGAACCGGGGATGAGCCGGAAGCTCACGGTCGGTTCCCGGGGCAGCCGACTCGCCCTGATTCAGGCCGAGTCGGTAGCAGCCAGAATCAGAGAAGTAAGTCCCGGCATCGAAGTCGTTATCAGCAAGATAGTAACCGAAGGCGACCGTCATCGCCAGGCTCAGCCTGAAAACATGGAAGGCGTGGGGGTGTTTGTTAAGGAACTGGAAGAAGCCCTGCTTGACGGCAGGATTGATATAGCCGTACACAGCCTCAAGGACCTACCGACTGAGTTGCCACCCCGGCTGTGCCTGCTGGCAGTAACCGAGAGGCTTGACCCCAGGGACGTGCTGGTAGCCAACTCCGGGCTGAACAAGCTGGCCTCCGGTGCCAGGATAGGCACGGGCAGCCTGCGGCGTGCCGTTCAGCTAGGGCGCTACCGCCCCGACCTCCAGGTAGATAACATCAGGGGGAATATTGATACCCGACTGCGTAAGGTCTCGTCAGGCGAATTTGACGGCGTGATAGTGGCCGCCGCCGCTATGTGGCGCCTGGGCTGGCAGGGCAGGATAACCGAATACCTGCCCCTCAGCGACTTCCTGCCAGCGGTGGGGCAGGGAGCGCTGGCGGTAGAAGCACGACTCGGCGACGAGGATATCGCCGGGCTCATCTCGCCCCTGAATCACCCGCCTGCCTGGCAGAGCATCAACGCCGAGCGCGCCTTTCTCAGAACGCTGGGTGGCGGCTGCCGAACACCGGTGGCGGCTTTAGGGACCGTGAATGGCAATACAATCAGTCTCCAGGGGATGGTGGCTGATGTGAGCACAGGGAAGATGCTGCGGGCATCAGAAAAAGGCAGTGTGAAGTCTCCAGAAGAAGCCGGCGAACAGCTGGCGGAGAAGTTGCTTGGTATGGGAGCTTCAGAATTTATCATGAGGCAGGGGCAGGATGAAAGCGGGTAAGGTCTATCTGGTCGGGGCAGGGCCGGGCGACCCCGGGCTGATAACCCGAAAAGGAATGGAGTGTCTCAAGAAAGCAGATGTCATCATCTATGACCGCCTGATTGATGAGCGACTCCTTGACTCGGCATCCCCGGACGCAGAAAGGATATATGTGGGTAAAACTGCGGCTGAACATACCAGGGAGCAGATTGAAATCAACCGGCTGCTGCTCGACAAAGCAAGAGAAGGTAAGATTGTGGTGCGGCTCAAGGGTGGTGACCCGTTTATTTTCGGGCGTGGAGGCGAAGAAGCGGAAATACTGGCGGATAACCGTATCCCGTTCGAGGTGGTGCCGGGGATTTCCTCGGCAGCAGCCGTGCCGGCCTATGCCGGCATCCCGGTTACCCACCGCGGGCTGGCATCATCCTTCGCGGTCATCACCGGCCACGAAGCCCCGGAAAAAGGCAGTTCAGGCATCAACTGGGAAAAGCTGGCTACGTCCGTGGACACCCTGGTCTTCCTCATGGGCATGAAGAACCTGCCTGAAATAGCGGCTAAATTACTTGAGCATGGACGCTCCCCCGATACGCCGGTGGCGGTAATCAAGGATGGCACCAGACCCGACCAGAAAACGGTGGTCGGCAGCCTCGAAGACATCGTAACCAAGGTCAGGGAGCACCGCCTCAGCCCCCCGGCAGTCGTTGTCGTTGGTGAAGTGGTCAGGCTTAGAGATAAAATTCGCTGGTTTGATAACCGTCCCCTTTTCGGCAGGCGTGTCCTGGTCACCAGGGCGCGCCGTCAGGCAAGTGCCCTGAGCCAGCTTCTCCTCGAGCGCGGCGCCCAGCCTTTTGAGCTGCCGGCTATTGACATCCAGGCTACAGCCGACACCGATGAGCTTGACCAAGCCATCTCTAATTTAAGCCACTATCAGTGGCTGGCTTTTACCAGCGTCAATGGTGTCGAGGCATTCTTCCGGCAACTACACAGCCTGAAGCTGGACACCCGTGCCCTGAAAGGTCTCAAAGTCGGTGCCATTGGTCCAGCCACGGCTCAAGCCCTGGAGACGAGGGGCATAGTTCCCGATTACATTCCTGAGGCTTATACCGGTGAAGGAATGATTGCCGGACTCAAAAGCCACCCTGTTCGCGGAAAGCGTTTCCTCCTGCCACGGTCTGACATAGCTGATGCCGAATTAACACAAGGCATCAGAAAACTTGGTGCCCGGGTGCACGAGGTAGCCGCCTACAGGACTGTCCCGGTGACCGAGGCTGTCTCTCAAGCCAAGGAGATGCTTTTGTCAAACCAAATTGATGTTATCACCTTCACCAGCTCATCAACAGTAACCAGCCTGATGTCAGTACTCAAAGAGGCAAAGTCGTTGCCGAACAACACCAGGGTTGCCTGTATCGGCCCCAAAACGGCTGATACCGCCGCCAGGGCCGGCTTGAAGGTGGATATAGTTGCCAAGCAGCATACCATACCCAGCCTGGTAGCCGCCATAGAGGAGTATTTCAGAAAGGAGACGTAGATGGTCTTCCCACAATTACGCCTGCGCCGCCTGCGCCGGACGGAGCGGTTAAGAGCACTGGTGCGAGAAAACCGGGTAAACATTGCCGGTCTGGTCTACCCCGTGTTCGTCATGGAGGGCAGGGGCATCAAGCAAGAAATAGCTTCGATGCCGGGCATTTTTCGCTTTTCTCCCGACCGGTTACCCCAGGAGGTCGAGGACATAGCCAGACTTGGAATCCCGGCAGTCATTCTCTTCGGCATACCGGAAAAGAAAGATGAGCTTGGCTCATCAGCCTATGACCCGGAAGGGGTTGTTCAGCAGGCAATACGAACCATTAAGAAACTGGTGCCTGAGCTGCTGGTGATAACCGATGTCTGCCTCTGCGAATACACCAGCCACGGGCACTGCGGGGTCATCGTCAATGGCGATGTCGACAACGACCGGACCCTACCCCTTCTTGCCCGGACGGCTCTCTCGCACGCCGGAGCCGGCGCCGATATGGTTGCCCCCTCAGACATGATGGATGGCCGGGTAAAAGCAGTCCGGGAGGAACTGGATAAAGAGGGATTTCAGCATATCCCCATCCTCTCTTATGCCGCCAAGTATGCCTCGGCATTCTACGGTCCGTTCCGCGAAGCCGCCGAGGCGACACCCCAGTTTGGCGACCGCCGTTCTTACCAGATGGACCCCCCTAATGCACGCGAGGCATTGCGGGAAGCGGAGCTGGATATTGCCGAGGGTGCCGATATCATCATGATTAAGCCGGCTCTCGCTTATCTGGACGTAATCAGGCAGGCACGTGATACCTTTAACTGCCCCCTGGCTGCCTATAATGTCAGCGGTGAGTATGCCATGGTGAAGGCAGCCGTAAGCCAGGGCTGGCTCGACGAGAGGCAGGTTGTGACGGAGACTCTCACCGCCATCAAGCGGGCCGGCGCCGATATCATCATCACCTACCATGCCAGAGATTTTGCCAACTGGGCGGCAGAGGGATAGTAACCATGAAAGAACCGGAACGTTCCCGGGAGCTTTTTCTGGAAGCCCAGCACTATCTGCCCGGAGGAGTTGACAGCCCGGTTCGTGCCTTTAAGGCGGTTGGCGGGACTCCCCCCTTTATGGTAAAAGGACAGGGTTCCAGAATATATGACGCCGACGGCAATGAGTTCATCGACTTCGTCGGCTCCTGGGGTCCTTTAATTCTGGGACACGCTCACCCACAGGTAGTTGACGCGCTGAAACGAGCCATAGAGTGCGGCACCAGCTTCGGCGCTCCCACGGAACTGGAGACGACGCTGGCCAAAATGATTACCGCCGCCATGCCCTCTATTGAGATGCTGCGCTTCGTGAACTCGGGCACGGAGGCCACGATGTCAGCCCTGCGTCTGGCCCGGGCTTTCACCAGGAGAGACAAGATTATAAAGTTTGCCGGTGGCTATCACGGTCACGCCGACGGATTACTTGCCAGGAGTGGCTCCGGGCTGGCAACCCTGGGCATACCCGACTCTCCGGGTGTACCGTCAGGTTACACACAAAATACACTGGTCGCACCCTACAACGATGCTGAGGCGGTGGCACAACTTTTCCAGCGCTATCCCGAAGAGATTGCCGCGGTCATTGTCGAGCCGGTAGCCGCGAACATGGGCGTGGTACCGCCGCAGCCGGGTTTTCTGGGCAGCCTGCGCCGGTTAACCGATGAATCCGGCGCCCTGCTGATTTTTGACGAAGTCATCACCGGCTTTCGTGTCGCCTATGGCGGAGCGCAGGGACTCTACGGAATCACACCAGACCTGACCTGCCTGGG
>CAYWRT010000010.1:0-26850 GCA_964460815.1 uncultured Dehalococcoidaceae bacterium | reverse complement strand
ATAATCAGCGAAGGGGGTCAGGGGGAGTGCATCTGGAATCAACCAAAACCAAATAAAACCGAATAAAGCCAAATTTGACAAGCACTAAGACAGTGGTGTATCATCTCTGCGGGTTTGCTTTGTACTAAAACGACTGAATCAAGGTACCACCCTAATTGCTATCACGCTGATATTAAGACAATCCCAGCAGATTAGCGACAATCATACAACTGAAGAGAGGAGGCTAAGGTATGAATGGGAAAAAAGAGGAGCTGACAGGGATAGTCGGTAAGGGGAACGTTTCGGATGACCCGGAGACCCTGAAGGCTTACGCACAGGACCAGAGCTTCGTCCTACCGATAAAGCCCTGGGTCCTGGTGAAGCCTAAGAATGTGGATGAGGTACAGGCGATTGTGAAGTGGGCCAACCAGACGCAGACACCACTGGTACCCGTAAGCTCGGGTCCGCCTCGCTTTCACGGCGATACTGTTCCCAGCGCTACGGGAGCAGCCATTGTCGACCTCAGCGGAATGAAGCGGATTATCAGGATTGACCGCCGGAACAGGATAGCTCACGTTGAGCCGGGAGTTACCTATCCCCAGCTTCAGCCAGAGCTGGCCAAGGCAGGCATGAGGCTCCCCACCCCGTTACTGCCCCGGACTAACAAGTCGGTGGTCACCAGTCTCCTGGAAAGGGAGCCCACGCTGACACCCAGGCAGCAATGGTCGGCGCTTGACCCACTGCGATGCACCGAGATAGTCTGGGGAGATGGCCAGAAGCTAATAACCGGCGACGCCGGCAACTGGCCTTCACTGGAAGGGGCCTGGGAGAAGAAACACGCCGCCATGAGTCCGGCGGGTCCAGGGCAGACAGATTTCTACAGGTTCGTTTCCGCCGCCCAGGGAAGCATGGGCATTGTGACCTGGATATCGGTAAAATGTGAGGTACTGCCTGAAATCCACAAGCTCTTCTTCGTGCCCGCCCAAAGACTTGATAACCTGATTGATTTTACCTACAGAATCCTGAGATTCAGATTCGGCGACGAGCTTCTGATAGTCAACAACATGACCCTGGCGTCTATTCTTGGAGACGGAGCCGACAAAATCAGAGCGCTCAGGGAGGAACTCCCGCCCTGGGTTGTCCTGGTGGGCATAGCCGGTCGCAGTATACTGCCCAGGGAAAGGGTCGAGTACCAGGAGAAAGACATCGCGGAAATCGCCCAGCAATTTGCCCTGAAATTTGTGCCGGCAGTCCCCGGGGCAAGCAATGTTGAGGTACTGAAAGCCGTGCTCAGCCCGTCAAAGGAGCCGTACTGGAGACTCGCCTACAAAGGCGGATGCCAGGACATCCTTTTCATTACCACACTTGATAAGACGCCGGAATTTGTCAGCACAATTCATTCAGTGGCCGAAGCCAATGGGTACCCGACCTCAGATATAGGTACTTATATCCAGCCGCTGCACCAGGGTGCCAATTGCCACTGCGAATTCACCCTCCCCTTCGACCGAGATAATCCGAGAGAGGTAACCAGGATGCGGGAGTTCTTCACCAAGGCCAGTGAAGAACTACTGAAGCAGGGAGCATTCTTCTCCCGACCTTACAGCATCTGGGCAAATATGGCCTATAACCGGGACGCGCAGACCACGAACGTACTGAGGAAGGTTAAGGGGATATTCGACCCCAACAATGTGATGAACCCGGGCAAGCTCTGCTTTTAGGCGAAAAAGAAACAAAGGAGGCATAGGAAAGTGGCACTAGAAGATTATAAACCCGATATGGAGCGATGCAGCCAATGCTCATACTGTAAGTGGATTCCATTCGACCAGATAAAGAGCTGGAGGTTTGCCAAAGGCTGCCCCAGCATAGCCTATAACAACTTCCTGAGTTATTCGGCACGCGGCCGATTCGCTGTTGCCCTGTCACTCCTGAACGGCCAGAGCACCTATACCGACAGGGTCCTGGATATAGTTTATAAATGCGTACTCTGCGGGTCCTGCGATGTTTCCGACAAAATCTGCCGCTACAACCTGGAACCCCTGGAGATGATGAAGGAACTGCGCTCCAGGCTGGTTGAAGACGGCCAGCTGCTGCCACAGCACATGGCCGTTATCGAGCACCTCCGCAAGGAAGATAATATGATGATGAAGCCCAGGGCGGAACGCGGCGACTGGGCTAAAGGCCTGGACGTAAAGAACATCATGGAAAAGTCTGCCGAGGTCCTCTTTTTCGCCGGCTGCCGGTTAAGCTACGATGAAGAACTGTGGGACAACGCCCGGGCAGCCGTGACTCTTCTGAAGAATGCCGGCGTTGATGTCGGCATCATGGGTAAAGATGAGTCCTGCTGTGGCGTCAGGGCCTACTACATGGGCTATAAAGGGGAATTCACCAAGTTTGCCGAGAACGCCATCGAGTCCTGGAAGACCGCCGGCGTCAAGACGGTGGTAACATCGTGCGCTGACGGTTTTCACGCCTTCACACGCCTTTACCCCCGCCTGGGAGCGTATTTTGAGATTCTCCATACCTCGCAATTTCTCGACCGACTGATTAAGGAAGGCAAGATTAAATTAACCAAAAACATACCAATGCGGGTTACCTACCATGACCCCTGTCACCTGGGCAGACAGGGAGAGCCTTACGTACCCTGGGAAGGCAAAGAGAAGAAAATCAAGAACCAAGTAGTGGTCTATGAGCCGCGAAAGCCAAGGTACAACGGAGCCTGGGGTGTTTATGACCCGCCGAGAGACGTGCTCAAGAGTATCCCCGGCCTGGAGCTGGTGGAAATGGAGAGAATCAGGGAGTATGCCTGGTGCTGTGGTGCCGGCGGTGGAGTAAGAGAGGCCTATCCCGATTTTTCCAACTGGACGGCTACAGAGAGGATTGAGGAAGCGAAGTCTACCGGTGCTGAGGCAATAGTGAGCGCCTGCCCCTGGTGCGAGAGGAACTTCATCGATGCCATTAATACTATGGGCGATAAAATGAAGGTCTTTGACATTGCCGGCCTGGTAAAACAGGCAGTATAGCCAAGAGAATGGATACATGACGTTATCAAGAGAGATATATCAGTCACTGGAAGATATTGTTGGCCCGGAGAATATCTCCGAAGACCCGGCCCTGCTGGACTGCTACCGGTACCCGCTGTCTCATACCGCCCTTCACCTGGGCCCTTATTATAGAACATACACACCCCGGGGTGAGGCCGTCCTGCTACCGGGGAGCACGGATGAGGTTCAGGCCATCGTCAGATTATGCAACAAATACAGGATAAAATTTAAAGCCTGCACCACGTTCTGGTCGGCCATGGGGTATCCTTCAGATGAAAACACAATCCAGCTCGACATGAGACGGATGGACCGAATCCTGGAGATAGACGAGAAGAATATGTTTGCCGTGGTTGAGCCGCATGTTATCGGGGCCACACTTCAGGCTGAAGCCATGAAGGTGGGACTGAATGCCCACATCCACGGGTCTGGCGCGAGCTGTTCCTGCCTGGCCAGTGCTGTTTCTTATAACGGCATGGGGCCAGATTCCATTTATATGGGTTTCGGTAATGAGAATACGCTTGGCGCGGAATGGGTCATGCCCAACGGTGACATTATGAGATTCGGCTCTCTGGGTTCCGGGGCTGGCTGGTTCTGCAGTGATGGGCCTGGACCAAGTCTAAGGGGCGTTATAAGAGGAAAGTACGGGGCTATGGGGGCTATGGGCGTATTTACCAGGGCTGCCCTCAAGCTCTTTCCCTGGCCCGGACCGACCACACTCCCGGTTGAGGGCACGGTACCCGCCTACAAAGCGGCACTACCCGACAACTTCAGGGTATATACACTATGCTTCCCATCATGGCAGGCCTGGGCTGATTCCTGTTATCTGGTCTGGGAGGCCGGGATTGGCTACATTGCCCACAGGCAGTATAACATGTTCGGCAGAGACCTCAAGGGTGCCATGGTCAGGATACTGTCTGACCCCACCAAGTCGCTACAGGACCTTGAGGAACTGCTCAAGGACCCGGAAATACAGAAAATGACCGAAGAAATGAAGCGAGATTACCAGATTGTACTGACCGGCATGACCCCAAGGGATATTGAATGGCAGGACAGGGCTCTGGACAGGATACTAGAGGCGACCGGAGGCTGGAAGCACGAGGCAATGACGAACGACCCCGACCTGCGCAACTGGTCGCTTCTCTACTTAATCAGGCTGGGGCATAAGAATTTGAACCTGGTTTACGGGGGAGGCTATGAAGGCTGTTTCGGAATGGTAGGTGTCCCGGATTTCGGGACACAGCACATTGAAGAGGCGGCAGAATTCAAGGCTCAATGGGAAAAGAAGGGCAGTATCGTGGCTGCCGGCGGGGATTGTACCATGGGAGGACTGGCCCTGGTGGGAGGTGGCGGCGGCACCGTCTGGGAGAACTTCACTCACTTTGACCCGCATGATAAGGAATCAACGGAAGGAACGTTTGAATTTTTTGAAGCTTCGTCCAAATACATCAGGGAAAACGATTTGGGCCCCGCCATGGAGAGAGCCAATACTGTTGCCCGGGGTCCTGACGGCAAAATAACCCCCAAGGAAATACGCGAACGGATGCTCTCGGCATCAGCACAACCATCTATCTTTCACTACCAGTGGAAGATTAAGGAGGCTTTCAACCCCAATGACCTCGGCGACGCCTATTACCAGACGCTGGAAAAAACAACAGGGAGGAATTGAGAGATGGCACTATCAAGAGAAGCCTATCAGGAGTTAGAAGATATTGTCGGGCCGGAGAATATCTCCGCAGACCCGGCAGTACTTGATTGTTACCGGTACCCCCTGTCCCATACCGCCATTCACCTCGGTCCCTATTACCGGGTTTACACACCCCGGGGTGAGGCTGTCCTGCTGCCGGGGAGCACGGAGGAGGTTGCGGCTATCGTCAAAGTATGTAACAAATACAAGATAAGGTTTAAGGCCTCCAGCACATTCTGGTCAGCCTGGGGGTATCCCTGTGAAGATAACACGATTCAACTGGATATGAGGCGGATGGACCGAATCCTGGAGATAGACGAGAAGAACATGTTCGCCGTGGTTGAGCCGCATGTCATCGCCGCCACCCTTCAGGCGGAAGCGATGAAGGTAGGTCTGAATGCCCACATCCACGGGCCTGGCGCCAGCTGTTCCTGCCTGGCCAGTGCCACTTCTCTGGGAGGACTCGGACCAGATACCCTGTTTCTGGGTGCCGGCACTGAGAATGTTATCGGGGCGGAATGGGTCATGCCCAACGGTGATGTCCTGAAGTTTGGTGCCCAGGGTTCCGGCCTGGGCTGGTTCTGCTGTGAGGGGCCTGGACCAAGTCTGAGAGGTCTAATGAGAGGAATGACAGGGATGAACGGGGCGATGGGGGTATTTACCAAGGCTTCCCTTAAACTCTTTCCCTGGCCCGGACCGGCCGGACTCCCGGTCGAGGGATATCCACCCGCCTACAAAGCGATGCTACCAGACAACATCAGGGGATATACTCTATGCTTCCCGACATGGCAGGCCTGGGCCGATTCCTGCTATATGGTCTGGGAGGCCGGAATTGGCTATATCGCCCACCGGCAGTACAGCATGTTCGGCAGAGACCTCAAGGGTGCCATGGTCAGGATACTGTCTGACCCCACCAGGACGCTATATGACCTTGAGGAACTGGTTAAGGACCCGGAAGTAAAGAAGATGACCGAAGAAATGAAACGCGATTACCAGATTGTTCTGGCAGGCATGACCCCCAGGGATATTGAATGGCAGGACAAGGCTCTGGACAAGATACTGGAGCAGACCGGAGGCTGGAAGCAGGAATCAATGATGAACAACCCCGACCTGCGTAACTGGTCGCTTCTCTACATGGTAAGACTGGGACACAAGAACTTGAACCTGGTTTACGGGGGAGGCTATGACGGCTGCTTCGGACTTGGAGGCCCCCCGGATTACGGGACGCAGCACGTCGAAGAGGCCGGGGAATTCAAGCGTCAATGGGAAAAGAAGGGCAAGATTGTGGCTGCCGGAGGCGACTGCATGATGGGAGGAGTAGGTGGCATGGGCGGCGGCGGCATGGCTATGTGGGAGAACTTCACCCACTTTGACCCGCATAATAAGGAATCAACAGAAGGGACGCTCGAATTTTTTGATGCGGCGACCCAATACGGTATTAAAATGGGCTGGGGCCCCGGAATGGAGAAAATGAACGCTTACGCCCGAGGTCCTGACGGCAGGTCAACCACTAAGGAAACGCGCGAGCAGATGTTTTCAGCGTCAGCCCAGCCGCAGGCCTTTCGCTACCAGCGGAGAATTAAAGAGACCTTTAACCCCAATGACCTTGGCGATGTCTATTACCGTACGCTTAGCGATGCACCCAAGGAGGAATGAGATATGGCACTACCGAGAGAAGCCTATCAGGAATTGGAAAATATTGTTGGCCCGGAGAACATCTCCGACGACCCGGCCCTACTGGATTGCTACAGATACCCGCTGACCCATACCGCCATTCACCTCGGCCCCTATTATGGAGTTTATACTCCCAGGGGTCTGGCTGTGCTGCTGCCGGGGAGCACGGAGGAGGTTCAGGCTATCGTCAAGGTATGCAATAAATACAAGATAAAATTTAAGGCGTCCAGCACGTTCTGGTCGGCCATGGGGTATCCCTCAGATGAAGGAAACACCATCCAGCTGGACATGAGGCGGATGGACCGAATCCTGGAGATAGACGAGAAGAATATGTTTGCCGTGATTGAGCCGCATGTCATCTGTGCCACACTTCAGGCGGAAGCCATGAAAGTGGGACTGAATACTCACATCCATGGCTCTGGTTGTAGTTGCTCTCCCCTGGCCAGTGCCACCTCTTTCGCCGGGGCTGGGCCATCAGGCCTTTTTATGGGTACTCACCCCGAGAATATGCTCGGGGCGGAATGGGTCATGCCCAACGGTGATATCCTCAGGGTCGGCTCTCTGGGTTCCGGGTTGGGCTGGTTCTCCGGTGATGGGCCGGGACCAAGCGTACGAGGTCTAATCAGAGGGGGCCTGGGGCTTCATGGGGCGCTGGGAGTATTTACCAAGATTTCCCTGAAACTCGTGCCCTGGCCCGGACCGGCCACACTCCCGGTCGAGGGGTTCCCACCCGCCTACAAAACGGCGCTACCAGACAACTTCAGGGTATATACGCTATGCTTCCCGTCATGGCAGGCCTGGTCTGATTCCTGCTATATGATATGGGACGCCGGCATCGGCTATATCGCTCACCGGCAGTATAATATGTTCGGCAGAGACCTTAAGGGTGCCATGGTCAGGATACTATCCGACCCCACCAAAACGCTATCTGACCTTGAGGAACTGGTTAAGGTGACGGAAATACAAAAAATGACCGAAGAGATGAAGCGTGATTACCAGTTTGTACTGGCGGGTATGACCCCGGGTGATATTGAATGGCAGGACAGGGCCCTGGACAGGATATTAGAGGCTACCGGAGGCTGGAAGCAGGAATCAATGATGAATGACCCCGACCTGTACAACTGGGCGCTTCTCTACATGATAAGACTGGGGCACAAGAACTTAAACCTGGTTTACGGGGGAGGTTATGACGGCTGCTTCGGGCTGGTAGGTGTCCCGGATTTCGGGACGCAGCACGTTGAAGAGGCCGGTGAATTCAAGGCCCAGTGGGAAAAGAAGGGCAATATCGTGGCTGCCGGAGGCGATTGCATGATGGGAGGGGTAGGTGGTATCGGAGGTGGCGGCAGTCTGATGTGGGAGAACTTCACTCATTTTGACCCGTATGACAAGCAATCAACGGAAGGAACATTAGAATTTTTTGGCGCGGCAACTAAATACGGTATGGAAAAGGGTTGGGGTCCTGGAATGGAGAAGCAGAATGATTCCGCCAGATGGACTGATGGCAAGACAACCCCCAAGGAAATACGCGATAAGCTGCTTTCAGCCGCAGCACAACCGTCCGCCTTTCGCTACCAGCGCAGGATTAAGGATGCCTTTGACCCCAACGACCTTGGCGATGCCTACTACCGTACGCTGGACGACTAATAGAATTCAGTATGACCAGGGGTAATTGAAAAGTACCCGCTGGCTACTGTAGCTAAATACCCCTGAGGTTACGCTAGGTTCTGGTTGCTTCGGTATTGTCCTTGACGATACGCCACCGGCCCCACCCTATCTCAACCCCACCCCCTTAATCCCCCCTCGCTGCATATCTTTTCCCACCCGGCCACCCTCGTATCACCCATAGCTTAGCCCGTAAATAGTCCCCACTTATTCGGGGGTGAGGGGCATATATCACGGGACAAGCCTTAGATGCTGCGAGGGCGGCTTGGGTGGGAAAAGATAAGAAAGAATAAAAGAAAATCACAACTGGGGGTGGTGGGGATTAAACCTGCGGGATAAGCCTTAGATGATGCGAGGGCGGCTTGGGTGGGAATAGATAAGAAAGAATAAAAGAAAATCACAACTGGGGGTGGTGAGGCTTAAACCTGCGGGATAAGCCGCAGATGATGCTGGGCGGCTAGGGCGGGAATAGATAACACAGGCGAAGCCCTCAACCAAATACCAAGAGGAGCAATAACAGCATCTTCTTGCCATAAAGGTCATAAATTGCTACACTGTTTATAGAGAGTATCGCTATGAAGCTGTGGAGAAAACCTTTCGATTATACCGAGACGGCGACAGCCCCGGGCCAGATACATATAGATAAGGAAAGATGCAAGGGTTGTGGCTACTGCGTTGATTTTTGCCCGAGAGAAGTCCTGAAAATGAGTAACGAATTGAATGCTAAAGGGTATCTCTTGCCTGCGGTCGATGATGAGACCAGGTGCCTCGCCTGCGGCTATTGCGAGGTAATTTGCCCCGAGTTTGCCATAAAAGTCTCGACGCTAAGAAACAGCCATAATTAGCAAAGTAAGCCCATGACTGAAGAGCAGACATCCCCCAGAGAGGAATTCATTAATGGCGATGTGGCTTGTGCCGAGGGAGCCATCAGTGCCGGCTGCCGTTTCTTCGCCGGTTATCCGATAACACCGGCCACGGAGATAGCGGAAAGAATGAGCCTGCGGCTGCCACAACTGGATGGCGTTTATATCCAGATGGAAGATGAAATTGCTTCCATGAATGCCGTGCTCGGGGCGTCCTGGGCAGGCATTAAGGCGATGACAGCTACCTCGGGACCAGGATTCAGCCTGATGATGGAAAATCTCGGGCTGGGGGCAATGCTGGAGACTCCCTGTGTGCTGGTCAATATTCAGAGGGCCGGCCCGTCTACCGGGCTACCGACTCTGGTAGCACAACAGGATATGATGCAAGCCCGGTGGGGCTCTCATGGTGAATATGAAATAATCGCCCTGTCACCAAGCTCTCCACAGGAAATCTTCGACCTCACCATCCGGGCTTTTAATCTCTCCGAGCAATTCCGTGTTCCCGTACTGATTATGGCTGATGAAGTTGTCGGTCACATGAGTGAAAAGGTGGTCATACCCCACATAGCGCCGGAAAGTCTTTATCAGCGGCGATTGCCTGTGGTATCACCGGAGGAATACAAGCCCTACCAGCCCGATGCCGATTTGGTGCCGCCCATGGCCATAGCCGGGCAGGGGTACCGTTTCCATACTACTGGTCTGACCCATGATGAGATGGGCTACCCGGAGACCTCGGCTGAGACACAGGATAAACTGGTCCGGCGTCTGGTAGACAAGATACGGCTTAACAGGAAGGACATAATAGAGTACCGGGAAACCCAGATTGAGGATGCCGATGTCGTCGTCTGTGCCTACGGAATTACCACCCGCATTGCCCGATTTGCCGTAAATATGGCACGCGAAGAGGGAATTCGAGCCGGTCTGCTGCAATTGATAACAGTATGGCCTTTTGCCGAAGACCGCATCCGGGAGCTCTCGTCACAGGTAAAAGCATTTGTCGTCCCCGAGATAAACTACGGTCAGATTGTGCTGGAAGTGGAAAGATGTGCCGCCGGCAGAGCCGGGGTAAAACTTGTGCCTCATATGGGCGGAGGCGTGCATTCTCCTGAGACTATTCTCCAGGCCATACGGGAAGTAATAAAATGATTGGTATTCCGAATGTTAAAAATCAGGCTATCGAAAAATACCTGAGGCAGGACAGGCTACCCCATATCTTCTGCTCCGGTTGCGGTGTTGGGCCAGCCATGGGTTGTTTTCTCAGGGCTATTGACCGCGCCGGCATGGACCCGGATAAGACGGTTGTGGTTTCAGGAATCGGTTGTTCCGGCAGGGTAGCTGGCTATGTTAAGTTCGATTCTTTCCACACCACTCACGGCCGCGCTATTCCGTTCGCCACCGGCTTAAGACTGGGCAACCCGGAGCTGAATGTGGTGGTGTTCTCTGGAGACGGCGACCTGGTAGCTATAGGAGGCAATCACCTGATACACGCGGCACGCCGCAATATCACCATGACCGTAATCTGCATCAACAACTTCAATTACGGCATGACCGGCGGACAGGTAGGCTCCACATCTCCCCTTGAAGCTCGCACCACCACCACCCCCTACGGCAATTTTGAAGCCCCTTTCAATCTGCCTTATCTGGTATCGGCCAGCGGGGCTACTTACGTCGCCCGGTGGACAGTATTACATATATATCAACTGGATAAAGCCATCGCCGAAGCTATGGCGAAGCCAGGCTTCAGCTTTGTTGAGGTTATTGCCCCCTGTCCCACCAACTACGGCAGTATGAATAAGAAACCCCAGGGACTGGACCACCTGCACTACTACCAAGAAAAAAGCGTCATAAGAAATGGCGCCGACCCCAAGGATGCTGATATAGATCTAAACGGACCTATACTGGTGGGCAAGTTTGTGGATATAGAACGCCCTACCCTGTGGGAGAGTCTTCAGAAAGTCTTTGAGAAATCAAAAAGGAATATCACGACGAAGAGATTGCCAAGCACATGGAAAGAAAAGAAATCAGAATAGCCGGGTTTGGCGGCCAGGGCATCGTGCTATCAGGCAACATCATAGGTAAGGCTGCCTCTATATTCACCCAGGGAACTGCGGTACTCACGCAAAACTACGGCCCTGAGTCTCGCGGCGGTTCCTGCACCGCCGAAGTAGTCATCAGCGATGAACCTATCGACTATCCCTACGTGATAGACCCTCAGGTGCAAATCATCCTGTCCCAGGAGGCCTATGTTAAATATGGGCAGAATACGCCACCGGAAACGCTGGTAATCGTTGATTCCGAGCTGGTGAAAGTCGAGCCGAAACAGAAGCCTCAACCTCTTTCCATTCCCGCCAGCCGTATGGCCCTGGAGGAAATAAAACGTCCGGTGGTGGCCAATATTATTATGCTGGGATTTCTGGCCGCAAAGAGCCATATAGTAGCTTTTGAAGCCCTCAGAAAGGCTGTTCTGGACTCCGTCCCGGCAGGAACGGAGGATATTAATATCAAAGCCTTCGAGCTAGGCTATAATTACGGGATTGAGCATGGCGGCAAGGTCTAAAAACGGTACGCCCCAGGGTGCTGCCGTCATTGGCAGCAATGTAGCGGCGGTACAGGCAGCGCTGGCGCTGGCCCGTCTGGGTGTTGACGTGAAGCTGCTCACCAGCTCGGCGGCATTAAGCTGGGATGGCACTCCCTGCGGTGTCATTGACAACTCTCCACTGGACCGGCGCTACCTCTGGCCACTCCTGCTACGAGCCGCCAGTCATCCCCTGATAACGCTTTACAGTAATGCCACTGTAGAAAACATAGAGGGCGAAAAAGGCAATTTCAGGATACAGGTGTGGCAACACCCGCGCTACATAAACGAAGAACTCTGTACGGCTTGCGGTCGTTGTGAGGCCGAGTGCTCGGTAAAATTAACCTCATCATCAGGCGGCCAGAAAACAACACATGGTGCCATCCATACACCTCTTTCCGGAGCCAGGTCTATCCCCTCAGCGTATGTGATAGATAAGAACGGTCTAAGTCCATGCGACGCGGCCTGCCCCCTTGGTATCAACGTCCAGGGCTTTATTTCCCTGCTGTCCAAGGGCAAGACCGATAAGGCACTATCACTAATAAGTGAAGCCGCACCGCTTGCCGGCATACTGGGTCGGATTTGCACTCATCCCTGCGAGGATAAATGTAATCGGGCTGAATATGATAGCCCGGTATCCATAAGGGCCCTCCACAGGTATACCGCCGATAATACCACAGGTGATATTAAATACACCCGCAAGTCTCCCGCCAGGTCCCGCCCGGGGAAGATAGCCATAGTGGGTAGCGGCCCCGCCGGTCTGACCGCTGCCTGGGAACTAACCCGGCGGGGATATTCTCCTACCGTATTTGAGTCTCACGGGGTCATCGGCGGGATGCTGGCTACCGGTATCCCTCGCTTCCGACTACCCAAAGAGGTAAGAGAAAGAGAAATCGAAGCTATCAAGAAGCTGGGAGTCGATATCAGGACCGGGATAACCGTAGGGCGTGATATCACCCATACCTACCTCAAAGAACGCGGTTATCAGGCCTTCTTCCTGGCTATTGGCACACAGCAAAATAACAGGCTCGACATACCGGGTGAGGAAGTTGATGACGTTGTCGATTGCCTGTCATTACTGCTGGCTTTAAACCTGAAGTTCGATACCTTCGTGGGCTCAAACGTAGCCGTTATCGGCGGCGGCAATGCCGCCATTGATGCCGCCCGCAGCACCCTTCGTGCCGGGGCTAAAGACGTTACGATTTTCTACCGTCGCACCCGGGCTGAAATGCCGGCCAATGCCGAGGAAGTGGCGGAGGCGATTGAGGAAGGTGTGAAGATAGAATACAATGTCGTGCCTGTGGAAGTCCTGACAGCGAGCGGTAAAGTCACCGGACTGCACTGTCAGCGAATAAGAATAACCGATGAGATTGCATCCGACGGAAAACGCCGTTTGGAGACGATACCAGACTCGGATTTCCTGGTGGAGGCTGACCATGTGGTGGTGGCTATCGGCCAGTCGCCCGGTGCCTCACAGTTGAATATGAGAGGCCTGAAGACCGAACCGGATACCGGCGTTATTCAGGTAAACCCGCTGACCCTGGAGACCAGCCTGCCGGGGGTTTTTGCCGGCGGCGACTGTGCTACCGGACCTAACAACGTCGTCGAGGCTATGGCCGCCGGACTCAGAGTAGCGGAATCCATAGACCGGTATCTTCAGGGACAGGACCTCGAAGCCGGGCGCACTCTGGAACAACCGCAGACAGCCGGGATTGACCTGGAGACCATAGAAGTATCACCTTACAGGCGGGCCAAAATGCCGGTTCTTCGACCCCAGAAGAGATTGAGCACCTATGAGGAAACAACTCTCGGGCTCTCCGCCAGGACAGCGCAGAGGGAGACCCAGCGCTGTCTTAACTGCTCCTTATGCAGCCAGTGCACGGAGTGTACGGCGGTATGCCAGTTAGGCGCCGTCTGCCACGATGATGCTGCCCGGCATTTTGAGATTGGGGTTGAGGCCATACTCAGGTTCCATTCGGGTAATTCGAAAAATAATGCCCCTACCGGTAGTAACCTCCAAGAGAGTGACCCCGGTATTTACACCGTTTTTCCCGATAACGGGACTGAACTGCCCGGCGAGCTGAATAAAGCCATGGCGTTAGCACTGGAGGCAGCCTCTGAAATCAAACAGGATAAAGAACAGGCTCCGGACGCTGAGGAACCAGACTTAAATTCAGCCCGGCCACCCCGGGCTCCCGTACCACCGGCGGGCAGCCAGCGCCTGGGTGTGTTTTTATGCAGCTGCGGTGGCAGTATCAGTTCCGTCATAGATTTTAAGCAGGTATCCCGGAAACTGGCGGCTCTTCCGGGAGCAACCTTCATCCACGAGACAGCCCAGGCCTGTACCGAATCCGGAGCCAGGCAAATAGCCGAACAGGTAGAAAAACAGCAGTTAGACCGGATAGTACTGGCCGCCTGCCGATGCTGTAATCTGGAGCAGGTTTGCTATAGCTGCACAGACCGGAGACAGATGTGCCAGCAATACTTGTACCAGCACCTTATCCAGCGTCATAATACAATTATTGAATTCTGCAATATCAGGGAACAATGTGCCTGGGCGCATAAAGACGACCCTAAAGAAGCCACACATAAAGCCCTGCAGATAATCGCGGCGGGGGTTGCCCGGGCACAAATCACGCCACATATCGTTGCCGAGGAAAAAACTGTTTTGCCGAATATTCTTATCCTTGGGGGAGGGCTGGTCAATACCACTGCCGCCAGAGCCCTGGCCCACCGGCGCTACCGGGTTGAGCTGTTAAGCCGGCAGGAGGCAGATTTTACGGCCAGACCATGGCCCGACTCTCTACAGCTTCATGGCTCTCCGGGGAACTACGAAGCCGTCCTGGGATATGGCTCTCAATCCGAACATATAGATACCGGGGCCGTGCTGGTGAATATGGAGGAGCTTAATAAAGAGGAGCCCACCATACTTGATAGAAATAATGGGAACGGCTGGCTCGGCAGAGTTATACCTCAAAGAAGAAAATCAGGGTCTCTTTCGGGCACCAGCCGCGACCTTCTCCGTGAAATTACCATTGGTGAGACTAACGGTATATTTGTGTTATCGCCCGATGATGCGGAATCACCCGACGAACACGTACTGCTCGGACTGTCCACAGCCGCCCGGATTTCAGCCTACCTGGAGCAGGCAAGTATATCTCCGAAGGCTAACGCGGTCCATATAGACAGGCAACGATGCCGTGGCTGCGGCGATTGCGCCGATGTTTGCCCCTATATAGAAATGCGCCAGCATGAGGATGGCATGGCCTGTGCCAGTATTGATAAAGCCCTGTGTCTTGGCTGCGGAGCCTGTATTGCCGCTTGCCCCACCGGTGCCATCACCCAGCCGCAGCAAAGCGATAATCAAATCATAGCTACCTTAAACTCGATGCTGCTTACCAACCCGGCACATATCAAGGTCTAAGGAGTGAATTGGAGCCAAAAATACTGGTTTTTAGCTGTAACTGGGATGGCTGGAGCTGCCTCGAGGCAGCCACGGACTCCGGACTTAAATATCCGGCCACAGTCAGGGTAATACGCGTCAGCTGCCTGTCCCGAATACATGCCGGCCTGATACTCAAGGCTTTCGAATTGAGAGCCGATGGCGTGATGCTCCTTGGCTGTGAACCGGGTAGCTGCCATTATAATGCTGATAGTGACTGTATTAAACAGGAATATGAAAAAACACGGCATATTCTGGAGATGCTGGGAATACGCAAAGAAAGACTGGTTCTGTTTCAGTTGCCCGCGTTTGACGGGCAGCAATTTGTGGCCCGGATAAAGAAATTTTCCGCCGAAATTCAAAAAATACCAGCCACCAGGCGCGCCAGAACAGCCAGGGCTAAAATCAGTCAGGTTACAGGAGTTTAATAAAATTTCGAGCCTGGTATTTTAGAAAGGCAAATAGTTTGGTGTTAGACTTACTGGAAGTTATCAACGAGACCGGGATTCGTCTCTGCCTGGATTGCGGCAAGTGCACGGTGGTCTGCCCGGTAACAAGGTATGACGCTGAGTTTAACCCCCGCCTTATCGTGCAGGAAGCGCTTATGAGCCAGAATGGCTATAGTCCCGTCAGCGAAAAGGTCTGGTCCTGTATTGGCTGCAACATGTGCATGGAGCGCTGTAACTACAATGTTAGATTTACCGACTTTATCAGGTCATTAAGGTACCAGGCATTTATCGAGGGAACCGACATTCAGTACAATCATGGCGGCACCCCTCAGTCAATAATGCATATCATGGGTCATAAGGATACCCGGCAGAGCCGGCTGAGCTGGCTCCCTAAAGATGTTAAAATAGCTAAGCAGTCCGATACCGCCTTTTTTGTGGGTTGTGCACCGTATTTTGATGTCCTGTTCCACGATTTAGGGGTAAAAACGGTTGAAGGCACCAAGGGGGCACTCCGGCTGCTTAACCGTGCTCAGATACCCTTCACCGTTCTGCCCAATGAACGCTGCTGTGGACACGACCTCCTCTTAATGGGAGACAGAGAGGGGTTCCTGGCTCTGGCCAGAGCCAATTTAAAGGAGCTTCGCCAACGGGGTATCAAAAATATTATCACCGCCTGCCCCGAAGGCTACTATACCCTTAAGTTTGACTACCCCAGATTCCTGGACAACTGGGACATCAATGTGAAACACATGACCGAGGTACTGGCATCACTTATTGAAAACGGTCGGCTGGCCTTGGGCAGTCTTGAGCAAAAGGTAACCTATCACGACCCCTGCACCCTGGGCAGGTATGCGAGGGTGTTCGACCCGCCGCGCCAGATTTTAGAAGCGATTAATGGCCTGGAAACGGTAGAGATGGCGGATAACCGGGAGAAGGCGCTGTGCTGCGGTGCCAGCCCCTGGGTACACTGCGGACTGGTGAACAAGCAAATTCAGAAAGAGCGCCTGGCTCAAGCCGCTACCACCGGGGCTGATACGCTGGTTACCGCCTGCCCCAAATGCCAGATACACCTCAGGTGCGCCCAGAAGAATACGGAGGGCAATGATGTCTGCCAGATTGAAATCCGTGATTTGTTCGATATAGCGGCTGATTCCTTACAGCTGCAGGAGGTAAGCTAGTTGGCACAAGAGGAAGTGAGAATAGGCGTTTTCGTCTGCGACTGCGGACTTAATATCGCCGGCTCCGTCGATACCGAAGCCGTACGCGAGTTCGCCGGGAAGCTGCCGGGGGTCACTATCGCCGTCAGAAACAAGTACACCTGCGCTGACCCGGGACAGGAGGAGATAAAACGGCACATTAAAGAGTACAACCTCAACCGTGTGGTGGTGGCTTCCTGCACGCCCCGAATGCATGAGACAACCTTTCGCGCCTGCGTGGCGGAGGCTGGACTTAACCCTTACCTTCTGGAGATGACCAATATCAGGGAGCATTGCAGTTGGGTACACCTGCACGACCGCCAGGCCGCCACCGAGAAGGCTAAGGATATCGTCAAGATAGCGGTAAACAAAGCGCGTCTCCTGCAGCCGCAGGAGGAAACCAGCATACCGGTCACCGACAGGGCCCTGGTTATTGGCGGCGGCGTTGCCGGCATCCAGGCAGCCCTGGACCTGGCTGACGCCGGCCACCAGGTCTACCTGATAGAGAAGGAAGCCTCAATCGGGGGGATAATGGCACAACTGGACAAGACCTTCCCCACCATGGACTGCTCCATATGTGTGCTCGGGCCCAAGATGATGGACGCTGGCCGTCACCCCCGCATCACACTGATGACCTACAGTCAGGTCGAGTCAATTTCAGGTTATGTGGGTAACTTCAAGGCACGCATCCGCAAAAAAGCCCGCTATGTGGATGAGACGGCCTGCAATGCCTGCGCCAAATGCGCCGAAGTATGTCCCGTGGTGGTACCGGACGAGTTCCAGCAGGGCTTCTCTTCACGCAAGGCCGCCTATATCCCGTTCCCGCAGGCGGTGCCGTCTTCATATCTCATTGATATGGAGCATTGCCTGGGAAACAATCCGGTCACCTGCAGCCAGTGTCTTGACGCCTGTGAAAAAGAATGCATCGACCTGAATATGCAGGATGAAATAATAGATATCGAAGTCGGCGTGATTATCGTCGCTACCGGCATGGACATTTACGACCCGACCATTCTGGACGAATACGGCTATACCCGTTTTGAGAATGTCATCACCACCATGGAGTTTGAAAGGCTGATATGCGGCGGCGGACCCACCCAAGGCGAGCTCGCACGTCCATCCGATAAAAAGGTGCCCAAACGCATCGGCTTTATCCAGTGCGTGGGCTCAAGAACGGACAACCGGGGCAACCCTTACTGCTCCAATGTCTGCTGCATGAATACCATCAAAGACAGCCTGCTGATAAAGGAGCACTACCCCGACACCGAGATACTGGTCTTCTATGTGGATATACGTGCCTACGGCAAGGGATTTGAAGACCTGTACCGGCGCTCCAAAGAGGAAGGAGTGCGCTACATCCGGGGCTTGCCCGGTGAAGTAACTGAAGACCCGGTTACCAGGAACCTGAAGCTCAGGGTGGAGAACACCACCACCTCCAGGGTAGAGGAACACGAGCTGGACATGGTGGTGCTATCGGTGGGACTGAGGCCAAGTGATGATTTGAAAAACCTTACCCATATTGTCAATATCTCCCAGACCGCCGATGGCTTTGTTCTGGAGGCACATCCCAAACTAAGACCGGTAGACGCCCCGACACCCGGCATCTTCTTTGCCGGCTCGGTGGAGGCACCCAAAGATATCAAAGATAGCGTCACCCAGGCCGGCGCTGCCGTAGCCCGGAGCTCAATTCTGTTGAATGCGGATACGCTGAAAGCCGACGCCATCAAAGCGGTGGTTGACCTTGAGAAATGCACCTCCTGCGGTGTCTGCGCCCGGGTCTGTCCCTTTGGCGCTATCGAGGTAGATGTTAAAGCCAAGACCGGCGCCCATGTTATTACCGCCGCCTGCGCCGGCTGCGGCACCTGTGCCGCGGAATGTCGCTTCGGCGCTATAGCCATTCAGCACTTCGCCGATGAACAGATTCTGGCTCAGATAGAGGCGGCTCTGGAAGAAGAGCCTGAAAATAAAATAATAACCTTCCTGTGTAACTGGTGCAGCTATGCTGCCAGTGACATGGCCGGGGTATCAAGAGTGCAATATCCACCCAACAACCGTTTTATCCGGGTAATGTGCAGCGGCCGGGTCGATGAGAAATTCATCCTGCACGCCTTCAAGCTCGGCGCCCCTCTGGTGCTGCTGTCGGGTTGTCACATAGGAGACTGCCACTATATCAGTGCCAACCACTGGGCGCTGAGGCGTGCTGACAGATTATGGAACCATATGGAAAAGCTGGGCATCAGACCGGAGAGGCTGCAGGTGGAATGGATAAGCGCATCGGAAGGCCCCAGGTTTGCCCGGATAATGCGCGAGCTTGAAGAGCTACGTCAAAAAGTCACCAGAGAGGAAATTGAGCAAACCAGAAAGGTACTGGCTTCGGAAGATGTGCCTGCCGTTGAAAATTCTACCGCTGTCGAGTAGCTATGATAATTCGAGCCTGAAAATCTGACGGGGTATGCCGAAAATATGGAAGAATCTTTAAAGTGTCTGCGCTGCGGCCATGAATACAAGGTGCCGGTAGACCCCAAGCGCCCGGTTGTCGAGAGGGTTTGCCCCAAATGCAAGTCAAACAGCGTGCGCAAACTATCCTCCGACAATAAATAGAAGTTCTATACGCATAAGGCTAACCTCTCTCCACAATGGCCGCGATGCCGAGTCCACCGCCTCCACAGATGGTCTCCAGTCCATATCTGGCATTACGCCTCTTCATCTCATGAAGCAGAGTGACCAGGCGCATGGCACCGGTGGCGGCGATAGGATGCCCCAGAGAAATCCCGGAACCGTTAACGTTTATCTTTTTATCAAAGTCGTCTTCCGGGATTCCCATCAATCTGGCATCTGCCAGCGCCTGGCAGGCAAATGCCTCCTGTATCTCAATAAGGTCTATCTGCTCTATGGTAAGCCCGGACTTTTCCAGGGCCTTGTTAACGGAGGCGGGCACCGAAGGGTAAGTAAGCGTCGGGTCTGCCCCGGCTACGGCGAAAGACTTTAAATAGGCCATTGGCTCCACACCAAGCTCTGCGGCTTTTGCCCCGGTAGTTATTACCACAGCCGCCGCACCATCATTCTCCGTAGACGAATTACCGGCAGTACAGATACCACCTTCATAAATTGCGGTCAACCGGGCCAGACTCTCCAAGGAGGTATCACGCCGGGGCGTCTCATCGGTATCTATCACCACCGGCTCCTTCCCTCTCTGTGGAACCGCCACCGGAACGATTTCCTCCTTAAACCTTCCTGAATCCATGGCAGCCACGGCTTTCTGGTGGCTGCGCAGTGACCAGCGGTCAGCCTCCTCACGGGAGATGCCTTCCTCCCTAGCCGCTGTTTCCGCCCAGGTCATCATGGAGTTGAGTTCACCGAACCTGTCTATAGGTTGAGACATAACCCGGGCCCGCTGTATCCGGTCATACAGCGATAGCCCCCACAGTGAGAGGCTCCCGTGTCCCCTCGGCATGAAGCCCCACTTAGGGTCGCTTTTACCGCCTATACCCCACTTAATGTCGCCGGTAACATAGAACTCGGCACTGCTCATGGCCTCCACCCCGCCGGCCACAACAACATCGGCATTCCCGCTCTGGAGCTTCATGGCACCAAAGCAGATGGCGTCCAGTCCGGAGCAGCAACGGCGGTCAATCGTGACTCCCGGGACTTCAACCGGCCACCCGGCTTTAAGAAGAGACATGCGGGCAATATTAACATATTCACCGCTCTGGTAGGACTGTCCCATAATCACGTCATCAACCAGGGCAGGGTCTACCCCGGCCCTCTTCACAACCTCACTCAGAACCAGGGCTCCCAGGTCATAGGCGGGCACATCACGCAGAGCCCCCATGTACCGTCCGATGGGGGTCCGCACCGCACCAATGATAGCCACCTTTTCCATATATTGTCTTCCCTCATTCACTATGTCACTACCTGGATGTCAGGCATGGCTTAGGCAAGGGTACCAATTTTACCCCGTAGCTTCTATATCACCGGACCGGCTATATCCGTTTCCCGCAGGATTTTCAATAGTTTCAGTAAACGTATATCCCGGTCGTGGCATACTTCCGCCTCACTGCGTCCCCGGTAGTCATAGAAACCCTTACCTGCCTTGACACCAAGATTCCCCTGCCGGGCAAGCTCTAAAAGCTTCTTGGGCTTATAATCTATAGGAGTGGACTGCGAGGCTCTCTCCAGGCCCCGGACACTCAGGTCAAGTCCCCCGAAATCAATACGCTGCACCGCACCCACTACCATCATGCGCAGGGCCAGCCCCCATATCACCGCCGCATCCAGGTCCTCAGGGGATAAATAATCATTATCAAGAAGATAGTAAAGTTCCCGCTGGAACGCAATCTGTATACGACTGACCGCATAACCGGCCACGGGACGTTTAAACACCACCGGCTTTTTGCCCATTTCCTTTAATACCCGTACCACCAGTTTGATATTAGCCTCATCTGTCCGGGGACCTTTGACCACATCCACCAGAGGGATTATCTGGGGTGGGGCATACCAGTGAGCGATGAGAACCTTGTCCGGGCGCGAGGTCTCCACAAAGTCGAAAATATTGAGGAAGGTAGTATTGCTCACCAGCAGGGTTCTTGGCGGGCAGATAGCGTCCAGCCGGGCGAATATCTCCTTCTTGGCCTCCCTGTCCTCCACCACGGTCTCTATAGCCATATCCGCTTCCTGCACTGCCTCTTCCAGCGACGTGGTATAGGCAATCCGCCTGACTATTGCCTGGATTTGCCCCTCAGCCAAAACCCCCGCCTCCACCATGGTATCCAGACTGGAGCTTACCAGCGCCGAGGCTCTATCCAGCGTCTTCTGAGTACGGGAGAACAAAGTCACCTGATAGCCTGCCTGGGCAAAAGTCTGGGCCAGTCCGTGCCCCATCGTCCCCGCCCCAACGATGCCAATCTTCCTGATGTCCCCTTCCATACTTCCTTTCTTAAGCCTTGTTGACCTTCATATTATGTCAAATTAATATGCCCGACCCAATGCCACAGGTCCCGGACTCCCCCACTCACCAGGTGCCAAATATAGAGCATCCCTTCCGCCCAGGCTATCTTCTCTGATATAGCTCTCCGGGGATATGAGCCAGCTCAGACAACCGCCGTAGCCCCGCCATCAAGATATATAATCTGGCCGGTAATAAAGTCCGAAGCCGAGGAGGCCAGAAAGACAGCTAACCCGACCACATCCTCGGGCTGACCTATCCGACCCAGGGGTATATTCTGCACGGCGACACGGTAACGCTCGGGATTCTGCAGGGTCTGTTCGGAGAATTTCGTGTTAATCCAGGCGGGAGCAATAGCATTAACGTTGATATTATATTGCGCCCACTCGGAAGCCAGCGCCTGGGTAATCATATTCACGGCTCCTTTGGTAGCGCAGTAAGCCTCGTTGCCGCCCCAGTAGGTAGCCCGCGCTCCTCTAAGCGAGGACATACTGATAACCTTCCCCTTCTTCTTCGCAATCATCACCTTGCCGAATTCGCGGCAGGCGAGCATGATGCCCTTAACATTGACATCAAACATCAGGTCCCAATCAGATACGGGGAAATCGATAGCTGCTTTTTTAATATTGGCGCCCTGCGAGTTCATCAGGATATCAACCGTACCGAAGTGACCTGTTACCTGCTCCGCCAGCCGGACGACGCTATCCTCATCTGTGACATCAACCTTGAAAGCAACCGCCTCCGACTTGAACCTCGAGTGGATATCCTGAGCTACCTGCTTGGCTTGCTCGATATTCATATCCGCAATAGCAACCTTAGCCCCGTATTCGGCAAAGCCGTGCCCCAGAGCTTCACCGATACCGCCGGCTCCCCCCACAACCACAGCCACCTTGCCATCCAACCTGAACAAATCAGCCATGCTCTTCATCTCCATACGCTTCACCTCACAAATATCTTTGGGCTATCACTATCTCTTCCGAGGCTTGAGCCCGAGTATCTGTCTGGCCTCATCGGGTGTGGCCGGTTCCTTGCCCAGCTCCCGGGCAATCCTCACTATCCGAGCTACCAGCTGGGCGTTGCTCCTGGCCAGTTCCCCCTTACGATAGTAGATGTTGTCTTCCATCCCCACCCGTACACAGCCACCGAGAATCATCCCCATAGTGGTAACAGGGGTCTGCGCCGCACCTACTCCCAGGGTGTTAAAAAGGGTATCAGCCGGCAGAAATTGAAGGTATACCGGCAGATACAGGGGGTTGCCCTCCAGCGCCCCCTGGTACGCCATACCCAGTATTAAATCAACATAGTAAGGCTTCTCTATAAGACCTTTCTGAATTAAATTGTTTACCTCACGGTACATGGACAGGCTGTATACCTCCATCTCCGGCTTGGCCCCGAATTTCTTCATCCGGGCAACGAAGGCCTCGATGTCGGGACGGGTGTTGGAGAATGGGGTCCCCGCATAAGGGCCCAGGGTCCGCATCATAGTTCCCATATTCAGAGAGGCCATCTCCGGCCCGGCTTCCAGACACTCCGTCCGTTGCTCTACGGTAAGATTGGCACCACCGCCGGTAGAGTCCTGAAGGATGATATTGCATCGCTTCCGTATCCGCTCATGAATATCCCTGAAGACCTCAGCGCTTCCCGTAGTGACACCTTCACGGTCGCGGGCATGAATATGGACAATCGCCGCCCCCTCGTTATAGCAGTCATACGCTGATGCCGCAATCTCCTCGGGCTGCTCCGGGATATTGGGATTCTGAGCCTTGGTGACCAGAGCACCGGTCTGCGCCACGGTAATAATTACTTTATCTTCGGGTAATCTCAAAGATACACTCCTCCAACTACATTTATCACTCGACAATAGCCACGAGACGGACTATGGAAGCCTCTCCCCCCTCGTAGCGTATGGGAAACGCCGCCAGAGTACAGCGCATCCCGGTTACCTCGTCAATCTGTCCGCCGGCAATCTCGATACCCGGGATACCGGCCTGCGCCAGAGCCAGGTGACACGGCTCATAGATGGGAAATTCTTTGTTGGCGTCTTTGCCGGTCTCTTCAAGATACTCCTGGTACAGCCAGGGCGCGTACTTATCAAGCGGCCGGTGAGCCAGCGGGCTGTCCATAGCGCCACCGTCTATGGCAACCGCCTTGACCTTTTTCTGAACAAACCACTCGCCGGCAGAATCGTAGAAACTGGGGAAATGGTTCATGTATACATAGTGATTTGTCAGGAAATACTTGTGCCAGCCGGTGTTGACGACGACAAAATCGCCCTCCTCAATCTTCGGCTTGGCCTTCTCCAGGTCTTCACCGGTGATTATGTCCCATTTCCCCTTGTGGCGCATGTCCACGATGACACCCGTCCCGTAGCAACGCCACAGAGGAACCTGGTCAATACTCAACCCCTCTTCATAGACGTGAGTGGGAGCATCCATGTGGGTAGAAGCGTGGAATTTGGTTTTAATAACTGTCGTTAATTTGTGACAGCCACCCGGAAACATGTCCCGTTCCGGGTAGGATACCCGCGTTATTTCAATATCTGTCATGACTGGCCAGGGCCATAAGGGGATGCCCTGCTTGAAGGGTTGCGATAAATCATAGAATTTAGTTGCCACTTTATATGTCTCCTTTCAATATCTTTACTTCATCATATTAAAATTAAACCATTTCTCGGGGCCTCCTCACTCTTTTCTACCTGTACAATGTCAATATCCACGGCACAGGGCGACAATCTACACTTTAATTATCTGGGCTGTTTTTGTCAAGCTTACCCAGCGAAAGGCCCTGCTTGCGCAGGGAACATCTCAATTTGACAATAATTAAGGCGGTAGTGTATCATCTCTGCGGGTTTTATTTGTCCAGAAAAGACTGAAAACAGATATGGAGGCAAAATAGTGCCAGAAGAGAAGTCGAAAGCAAGAGAGAGAACATCAATCAAGGGTACCGGTTTGAGCAGCTTTGGTGATAACTCAAATGTGGCGGCGGTCGATGTTAAGGACGGCAAAATAATCAGGATTAGACCACTCCATTTTGACTGGAAGTACAAGCCTGAGGAATGGAAACCGTGGAAGCTGGAGGCGCACGGCAAGGTCTTTGAGCCGCCGATGAAGACCATGATGCCTCCTCACGGGATGGCCTACAAAAAGCGCATCTTCTCCCCCAACCGGATTCTCTACCCCCTGAAAAGAGTTGATTGGGACCCCAACGGAGAAAGAAATCCACAGAACCGGGGGAAAAGCAAGTACGTTAGAATTTCATGGGACGAGGCTACCGATATAATCGCCAGCGAATTAAAGAGGGTAATCAAAAAGTACGGTCCGGAAGCGGTACTATGTCAGGCTGACGGACACGGCGAGACCAAAATAGTACATTCTACCCATGGATGCAATACCAGGCTCCTTGAACTTCTGGGGGGTTATACGCAGCAAATCAGGAACCCAGATAGCTGGGAGGGATGGTACTGGGGCGCCAAACATGCCTGGGGATGTGAACCTATCGGTATGTACACTTCTTATCTCACCAATATTTTCCCCGACATTGCCGAGCATACTCAGATGATCATACATCAGGGGTGTGACCAGGAAACCACTCCGTGGGGTTTCTGGACGGGACAGATGCCGAGTCTCTACTCCTACTGGTTTACCGACATCGGTATCAAAAGTATCTATATCTGCCCCGACTTAAACTACGCAGCAGCTGTTCATGCTGATAAGTGGATACCGGTACTCCCCAATACGGATGCCGCCCTGCATCTCGCCATAGCTTACCAGTGGATTACTAATGGCACCTATGATAAAGAGTACATCGCTACTCACGCTTATGGCTTCGACAAGTTCGAGGAATACGTTTTGGGAAAAGAAGATGGGGTTGCCAAGACCCCCAGATGGGCGTCGGAGCTTTGCGGTGTGCCGTCCCGTATCATTAAGGCTCTGGCCCGAGAATGGGCGTCCAAGACGACCACGGTAGCCCACGGCTACGGGGGACCTTACATCAGGGGCTCCTACTCACACGAACCGGCCCGGCTTGAGGTCTGCCTGCTGGCGATGCAGGGACTGGGGAAACCGGGGGCTCACCAGCTTACTTTTGTGGGAGGCTGTTTCTTCGGCCTGGGTCGAGGAAACGAAGTCCATACGATGGCACCTTGTAGTGTTGTCAGGCCGGATGCGAAAGCTGCGTATCGCGGAGCCAATGTCGCTGCTATGTTTAAGATGGAGAGACAGCTTATCCCCAAGCCTATGATCCATGACGCTATTCTAGACGGGCATTTCGAGATATACGGAAGCTCCTGGCAGATGTCGGATAGGACAGAGCAGTTCATCAAGTACGTCTATCCGGCACCGGGCTGTTCGCCAGTGCATATGATATGGACCGATACGCCCTGTCTGCTGACCTGCTGGAACGATAGTAACAGAAATGTGGATGGCTACCGTCACTCGTCGATAGAGTGTATGGTAGCCCAGCACCCGTGGCTCGAGAACGACTGTCTCTTTGCCGATATTATCCTGCCTATCAGCACCAAGTTCGAACTGAACGATATCGGAACCGACAATGAAAGCGCTCATTTTTCCACTATTTACCTCGAAAGAAAATGCATTGAGCCCATCGGGGAGTCCAGGAGCGACTACGAGGCGGTAATTGCCGTGGCCGAGAAACTTGGTCTTGCGGAAGAATACACCGGCGGCAAGTCCGTCCAGGACTGGATAAAAACTGGTTTTGATGAATCCGGCGTCCCGGGGGCAGGCTTGATAACCTGGGAGGAGTTTTGTGAAAAGGATTACTACGTCGTCCCCACCGACCCTAACTGGAAGACGTACCGAGCTGGCATGATAGACTTCTATGAAGACCCTGAGAAACATCCCTTAACAACACCGTCCGGGAAAATAGAGTTTTATTCCCAGGGATTGTCTGAGCACTTCCCTGATGACGAGGAGAGACCGCCGGTACCCCACTGGATACCCTATGGCGAGTCCCACCAGGAAAGCCTGCTGCTGCCAAGAGCCAAGAAATACCCCCTGCTCTGTCAGTCTAACCACGGACGGTGGCGGGTGCATGCCCAGCTCGATGACGTCAACTGGTTCCATGAGATTGTCACCTGCAAGGTCAAGGGCCCGGACGGATACCTCTACGAGCCCGTCTGGCTGCACCCGTCGGAAGCCGAGAAGAGAGGTATCAAGAACGGAGACATCGTCAAGGTGTTCAACGAGCGGGGTGTTGTCCTCGTCGGAGCCTACGTCACCGAGAGGATAAGACCCGGCGCGGTCTATGTTGACCACGGCGCCCGGTACGACCCCATAGTCGTCGGCGAGTTCGATAGGGGCGGCGCCATCAATACCATTACGC
>CAYWRT010000009.1:19897-28871 GCA_964460815.1 uncultured Dehalococcoidaceae bacterium | reverse complement strand
CCCCAGTTCCTGTTCAATCTTCTCCAGAACCTTAACCGCGCCCCGGACGTGGCACGCCGTCCCCATACAAACGTTAATCAGGTGGCGTCCCCTCGGTTTCAGGCTGAAAGCCTTGAAAAAGGTGGCGACACTGTAGACCCGACTCAAGGGAACATCCAGACCATGACTCGTTTCTTGCAGGACTTCTTTGGGTAAATAACCGGTTTCCGCCTGAATATCCTGCAAAATATCTACCAGCAATGATTTATCATGCTGATACTTTTGCAGTACCTGCCCTACTTTTTCCTTTAGCTCTTTTGCTTCCATCCTTGGCCTTCTCCACTAGCTTGTTATATTCCTCAATCACCCTGTCCTGTATGATGCCTATAGTGTCATCGCTCAGGTGGCGGAACCGGCCCTGTAGCTTGAGGTAGTCCTTTACCGGCCTTAACTGCGGCAGGTCAAGGCTCATTTTATAATGCCCGTTCTCCACCTCATAGAGCGGGAACATGCCTGTTTCCACCGCCAAACGTCCCAGCCTGATAACGGTATCGGTAGGGCTCCGCCAGCCGGTGGGGCAAACCGACAGGATATGTATATAAGCCGGACCCGGTGTGTTGATTCCCCTGGCTACCTTATCCATCAGGTCGAAGGGGTAGCTGTGGCAGGCGGTGGCGACATAGGGTATGTTATGCGCCACCGCAATCGCCGGCATGTTCTTCTTCCAGCTTGTCTGCCCGATGCTCTTCTTGCCGGCGGGGGAGGTGGTGGTCATGGCGCCGAATGGAGTGGCCGACGACCTCTGGATGCCGGTATTCATATAGGCCTCGTTGTCAAAGCAGAGATAGAGGAAATCGTGCCCTCGCTCCATAGCCCCGGAGAGCGCCTGGAGTCCGATATCACTGGTGCCGCCGTCACCGGCCATGGCTACCACCTTCATATCCGGCGTTACCGCCATTCCCTTTCTCTTCATGGCTTTGTAACCCGCCTCTATACCCGAGGCGACCGCCGCCGTGTTCTCAAACAGGGTGTGAATCCAGGGTAAATGCCATGAAGTATAGGGAATCTGTGAGGCCACAATCTCCATGCAGCCGGTAGCATTGGCGACGACCACGTTATTCCCCAGAGCCTTGAACGCCAGTCTAACGGCCAGGGCTTCGCCACAGCCGATACAGGCACGGTGTCCCGGGGCAAAATTTTCCTGCCTCTTTACCAGCCGGGGAACATAAACTGCGTATTTTTCCATTATTCCCTCACCCCGTATATCTCATATTCCCGCTTGCTTCCCGTCCGGGCAATCTCAATGCCTCTCTTGATGATATCCTCAAATCCAGCCTCGGTGATATCCCGGCCACCCAGACCGCCGATAAAGCTGACCACCTTCGGTTTTCTATCCAGATTATATAGAGCCGCTTTAACCTCGGAGGCCACGACACCACCGGGGCCGCCAAATGAAATGGCTCTGTCCAGCACGATGAGGACATCAGCCTCCCTGACTGCCTGCCGGAATTCCTCAAAGGGGAAGGGACGCCACAGCCGCAGTCTTATCTGTCCGACATCGTTGCCTGCCGCCCTCAGCCTGTCGATAGCCACCATAGCCGTCTCGCTGAAACACCCCATGGTCAGGAGGATAACCCGGGCACCATCACTGTGGTATTTCTCCACCGGCGAGTAGTGCCGCCCGAAGGCCTTGCCGAATTCATCCCAGCACCCCAGAATCACCTCTTTTGAGGCTATCAGGTTCACCTCCTGCGCCCATTTTGCCTCGGTATAGATAACCGGCGGGCCAAAGTCTCCCATGGTTACCGGCTTGTCCGGATTTAACGGCAGAGGGTACTGATTGGGGGGAAGAAACCGGTCAACATCTTCCTGTTCCGGAAAGATTATCGGCTCAATCACATGTGTCAGATAGAACCCGTCCAGGTGAACCATCACCGGCAGCAGCACACGCTTATCCTCGGCGATGCGGAAGGCACAGATGATATTATCCACCGTCTGCTGCCCGTTCTCAACAACTATCTGTATCCAGCCGGTATCCCTGACCGCCATTAAATCGGAATGGTCTCCCCAGACGCTCAGCGGCGATGATAAAGCCCGGTTAGCCACGGCCATGACCACGGGCAGCCGCATTGACGAGGCAACATACAGTACCTCATGCATCAGCTCCAGGCCCTGACCGGCCGTGGCCGTGAACGTTCTCGCCCCGACTGCGGCAGCTCCCACGCAGGCGCTCATCGCCGAATGTTCTGATTCTACCGGAACATATTCAGCATCCAGCTCACCGTTAGCCACCAGTTCCGCCAGGTGTTCCACAATATGAGTCTGTGGCGTAATCGGATAAGCCGCGATGACATCAGCATTGGCCAGCTTGACAGCATCCGCAAGCGCAATTGAGACCTCAACGCCTACCCTAGTTGTCATCATTCCTCCTCCTCTACCATTGTTATCACCCTCGGCCAGCATTCCCGGGCACAGATGCCGCATCCCTTACAGTAATACATATTGGCTTCAAAATTACCATCCTCATTCTGCTCAATGCACCCCTCGGGACAGAAGAGCTGGCAGATGCCACACTTGATACATTTGCTGAAGTCATAGGTTGGCCGCTGTGAGCGCCAGGCCCCGGTCTTATACTGCCGGGCGTTGCCGGGCTCGGTGACAATACAGCCAATCTCCAGGTCTTTCCAGGTCAACTCACTCTCAGACTTAGCCATTTACTGCTCCTCTATTATAACTTCCTCATAGGCTGTTTCCATAGCTTTAATGTTGCGCTCGCCCAGTCTGCCGAAACGCTTCTCCAGCGGTGCGTAGATTGACTCTTTCCCGATGGCTCCGGTTGTTTTTATCAGGGCACCGATCATGGTGGTATTGACAATGGGCACTCCCAGCTTCTCCCGGGCAATCCTGGTAGCGTTAACCGTGGCTAACCTGTTTTTAATGCCAAACTCGGACCTGATCTGCTCTGCGGTTTTCCTGGTATTGATAATAACCGTGCCGTTCTCTTTTAGTCCGGAGGTAACGTTGACAATAGACAGCAGACCGGGGTCAAGCACCACGACGACATCTGGCTCAGTTATATCTGCTCTGATTCGGACCGGTTCCTGGCTGTCAATTCTGGTGAAGGCCTGCACCGGGGCTCCCCTTCTCTCCGGGCCGAAGCTGGGGAAAGCCTGAGCGTACTTACCCTCACTGATGGCAGCCTGGGCCATCAGTTCACCGGAGGTGACGGCACCCTGACCACCACGGCCATGCCATCTAATCTCAACAAGACTTCTTGTATCCGCCATCTCTTTCTCCATTCACACCAAACGCCCCTGGAGCGACTTGAACGCTCGCACCCAGCTCCGGAGGCTGGTGCTCTATCCGCCTGAGCTACAGGGGCAGATGTTACATAATAGCATACGCGAGCCGAGGAGGCAAGAGCCCTTTCATAGCCAGCTACAATAAATTAAATCTGTGCAGTTTTCCTGTACCATCGTCTTCTCAAAAGTTTCTCAAGTTCAATAGCCAGAAAACCGAGGAGCGAGACCAGGAATATCGGCAGCCACCATATTGGAGGAAAAGGTGCCGTTCGAAAAGGACTGATGCCAAATAAAGGTGAGGAATAAACTATCAGCAACTGTAGCCCTAGAGTCACACCAGCACCAACAAGAACCCATTTGTTGGAAAATGGGCTGAAGGTAAATGCCGATTCCAGTATCGACCTTGCGGTAAAAAGATAAATGAGCTGAACCATGATTAAGGTGGTGAAGGCTACCGTTTGCGCCTGGGTAAGTTCATCTTCTGAAACACCCACCGTATTGGTAAAAACAAGAAACATTGAGAATGCGGCCACTGCCGATATTACCGATACTATCCCAACCTTCTTCAGAAACATGGGATTGAATAATTTCTCATTCGGGTCACGCGGTGGTTTGTCCAGTATCCCTTTTTCCTTGGGTTCCCAGATTAGAGGTATGGAGCAACCTATAGCCATAATCAGATTTACCCACAGGATTTGTACCGGCTCTATGGGCAGGCGAAGCGCAAAGACGGGTATTAACGGCGACAACAATACCGCCCCTATCATTACCAGACCCTGTCCTCCGTTGGTAGGCAGCAAATACAGAATAACCTTCCAGATGTTGGTGAAGACATGCCGGCCCTCTTCGACCGCGGCGACAATACTGGCAAAGTTATCATCGGTTAAGACCATATCGGCGGCTTCTTTGCTCACCTCGGTTCCGGTTATGCCCATGGCTATCCCTATGTCAGCCGCCTTCAGTGCCGGGGCATCGTTGACGCCATCCCCGGTAACGGCGACAATGTGTCCCCGCTTCTGCAACTGCTTGACTATTCTGAATTTATGCTCGGGAGCGACTCTGGCATATACCGATACGTCACCCACTACTTCATACAAATCTTCATCACTCATCCTCTGTAACTCTTCTCCGGTTACGGCCCGGCTCTCACCTTCGCCTATCCCCAGTTGCCGGGCGATGGCCACCGCTGTCTGCACATGGTCGCCGGTTATCATCACCGTCCTTATCCCGGCTTTCTTGCATTGCTTGATGGCTTCTATGGCCTCCGGCCTCGCGGTATCTATCATGCCCTGGAGTCCCAGAAAGGTCAGCCCGTTCAAATCCTCTTCATCGAGCGATGTCTTCTCCCCATCCACAAATTTGTAAGCCACCCCCAGCACTCTCAGGGCATCCTTTGCCATCTCCTCAACCTTGTTCATCACCTGGTCATGGTCCAGGGGCACGGTATCCCCGTCTACCAGCTGATTCTGGCACATTTTCAGAACACTTTCCGGTGAGCCTTTCACACAGATAACATTCTTTGCTTCTTCCTTATTAAGGGTAGCCATATACTGTCGTTCCGATTCAAAAGGTATCTCATCCAATCGAGGCAGAACCTCGGCAATGCCAGCTTTGGCTGCCGAGACTATCAAAGCCCCTTCAGTCGGGTCGCCCTTTATATTAAACCCCGTCTCATCCTCTACAAGATTGGCATTGTTGCACAGAAAGCCTACCTTTAAGGTATCACCCAATTCACGGCACTCCAGCACGGAATCAACCGTTTTATCCCACAGAACAAATTCGCCCTTGGGCTCATAACCCACGCCGCTCACCCGGCAGTCCTTGCCGCCACAGTGAATCATTACCACAGTCATCTCATTCTTGGTGAGGGTTCCCGTCTTGTCCGAGCATATAACCGTGGTGCAACCCAGGGTCTCCGCAGCCGGCAACCTTCGGATAAGCGCATTTCGCCGCGCCATAAATATAGAGCCGACGGCAAAAGCAGCAATTACCGCTCCCGCCAGACCCTCCGGTATCATGGCCACAATCATGCCAGCCGTAGCCAGCAACATGTAGCCAGTATCATATCCCAGCCATTTTCCTAAGGCGAAGTTAATAGCACCAAAGCTAACACAGGTAATAATGATAAACTTGGTGAAGGTGGCCAGCTTCTTAGTTATCGGCGGGGCTGCCTTCTTGGTTTCTTCCATCATTCCGGCAATTTTACCTAGCTCCGTCCTCTGTCCGGTGCCTACCACCACTCCCTTGCCGCGGCCCTGGGTAACAAACGTCCCGCTGAAGCCCATACAATACTGCTGCCCCGGACTCAGGTCTGGTCTGGTGATAGCAGCAACGCTCTTGTCTTCTGGCACCGATTCTCCGGTAAGCGCGGCTTCATCAACCCTCAGATTCTTTACCGAGAACAAACGTAAATCGGCGGGCACCCTATCGCCACCTTCAAGTTGTACCACATCACCGGGCACCAGCTCCCGGGTGGCTACATTCTTTACCTCACCATCTCGAACAACACTGCATACCGATACCAGCATCTTTTTCAGGGCTTCTAAGGAGGCCTCAGCCTTTCCCTCTTGAATGAAACCGATGACTACTGTAGCCAGGACAACGCCAACGATTACCCACATGTCCATGAACTTATTCAGCAGGGCAGCAATGATGGCAGCCACCATCAGGACATATAGCAGGGCATTGTTGAACTGGAGCATAAACCGGACAAAAGCGCTCCGCTTCCTGACTATCAGTTCGTTGTAGCCATATTGTTCCAGTCTTATTTTGGCTTCCCTGGAGGTAAGGCCAGTCTGGTCAGTTCCTAATGCTTCAAAAACCTGCTCCGGGGTGAGCTGATACCAGCTGGTCTCACCGGGTTTTACTGCCATCTTTTTAGCCATTCCCTTTCACATATATATCCAATAATACAAGTAAAAAGTACATTTTATCATAATTATATCAAAAACAAAATCCACCCAAGAAAATTACTCTGCGTAAGGATGCTATCGCCAGCTATCTCTCCCGGGAACGGCCACTATTGACATTTTACCCTGATGCCAATAAAGTAACTAAAGCGGGAATTATAGAGGTACGCCTTGGTCTGGCTCAAGCTTGTTGTCTGCATATTAATCATTTTCTTCTCAGGGCAAAAGGTAGCCAAATACGGGGATATTATCGCTGAGCGGAGCGGTATTGGGCAGGTGTGGATGGGGCTCATTGCCGTGGCTCTGATTACATCCCTGCCTGAGCTTTTCACCGGCATAAGCGCGGTAACCCTGGTTGACGCCCCCGATTTAGCTGTAGGCGACCTCATTGGAGCCAATGCCTTCAATATGTTGAACCTGGCTTTACTTGACATTGCTCACCGCAATGGTCCCCTCCTGGCTGCGGCCAGTCCCACACATCGGCTGACCGGCTGGTTCAGTCTGCTGCTGATTCTGGTTGTCGCTATCTCTCTCTTGGTCAGTGCCCATTTTTACACCATGCCCATAGGCTGGATAGGCTGGTATACGCCGGTCATTATCATCCTATATCTTCTTTCGGTGCGACAGATTTTTCGCTACGAGAAGCGGCAGCCGGCTATTCAGGAAACGGGGATGTATCGTGGGGAAGAATCATCCCGGAAAATCTATCTCTACTTCGCTATATCAGCGGCTTTTATCATAGGCGCCGGTATCTGGCTGGCAGGCATCGGTGATGAAATCGCCCTGGTTACCGGCTGGGGGCAAAGCTTCGTGGGCAGTCTTTTCCTGGCATTTACCACCACCCTCCCTGAAATTACCGTCTCCTTCGCCGCCATGAGGATGGGCGCCACTGACCTGGCTGTGGCCAATATGATAGGCAGCAACTTATTCAACCTGACTATCATACCCGTAACCGACCTTATTTATGTCAAGGGGCCTATCCTGGCCGGGGTTTCGGAGAGTCACCAGATAACCGCCGCGGCTGTCATAGCGATGACGCTGCTGTTTATTGCCGGGCTCCGCTTCAAGCCAAAAAGATACTTCCGACTAAGCTGGTGGAATTGTGCCATGATAGTGCTCTTCCTGGCCAGTGCTTACTTCAGTTTCATCACAGCCTAAACTGGTGCTATAATAGATACAGCTTTAGCACCATTGGTACAACGTCTCATTGACGGAGAGAGGAACCATAAGTTTGCCGAAAACAAAAGCAGTTATCCTGGTCGGCGGTCCGGGGACGCGGCTCCAGCCACTCACTTATGACACACCCAAGTCCATGGTGCCGATATTAAATAAGCCTTTTATGGAGTATACGCTGGCCTATCTCAAACAATTCGGGATTGAGGACATTATTCTGGCATTAAACTACCTCCCCGGGGTCATCCGGAATTATTTCGGGGATGGCAGCCAGTTCGGGGTACGATTAACCTACTGCCTGGAGAAAGACCCTATGGGTACCGCCGGAGCCGTAAAGAACGCCGAGCCATACCTGAACAGCACCTTTCTTGTCCTTAATGGTGATATTTTCACCGACCTGGACATAACCGATATGCTTGCCCGGCACCGGAAAAAAGGAGCCAAGGCGACCATATCTCTGAACTGGGTGGATAACCCCAGTGCCTTCGGGGTAGTGGAAACTGATAGTGCCCAGAGGGTAAGGCAATTCATTGAGAAACCCCCTCCCGGTGAGGAAACTACCAACTGGATAAATGCGGGCACCTATATCCTGGAGCCGGAAGTTCTGGGGCATGTACCGGCCAAGAGCCACTACATGTTTGAAAAGGGGCTTTTCCCTCTCCTTCTCAGGCTGGGTGAGCCTGTGTATAGCTATCCCTTCAGCGGCTACTGGCTTGACATGGGAAATCCAGGAAAATATCTCTCCCTGAACTGTGACCTCTTATTGTCAAAAACGAGCAGCCCCCTCGTTGATGTTTCCAGAGACAGGATATGTTGCGAACGGGATGTGGCCATCCACCCTTCCGCCAGTATACAGGCGCCCGTCATAATTGGCCACAGATGCCAGATAAGCCAGGGGGTAAATATCAAGGGGCCCGCTGTCATCGGGCCAGATTGCCACCTCGAAGAGGGTGCCAGTATAGAAAATGGCGTACTGTGGGACAATGTTCGCATTGGTGCCAATGCCAGACTCAGTCACTGTATTATTGGCAGCCATACCAGCATAGAGCCTGACAACCAGGTGTCAGATTGTGTGGTCATCCCCTCCGAGACAGCACCATTGCCCCGGTAGCCAGCCGCGAATAGCAAATTTTTATTGGAGGAGCGTCCATGACAGAGAAAGAAGCCACGGAGGCAGACAAGAAGAGAGAGCCTGGAGAAATAACCTTCAGGTGCCCGAATTGCGACAAATACAAACGTCTTGAGGAGATGAGGGTTATTACCCGGTTCTTCCCGATACTTGTGGTCTGCCGGCAATGTGAAAAGGAAATGCGCTAGGACTCACCGGCTACTATAATTCGCAGGAGAGGCTGATATGGCAGAGGAACTCGGTAGAATAGAAAAACCCCCAGCTGAAGAATTTAAAAAAGGCAGAAAATTATATTTCGTGCCACTTATTTACCGCGGCATGGAATCGACGAAAGAATACATCGAGAAATTTGACAAATACTGGGAACAGGTTGAAAAGCAGATAACAGAACTGGAATTAAAGCTCGGGAAGGTTAATAGAATATACCATGAGTTAATCCCAGCCGGTGGTAAAGATGGCAACGAGGCAATCAAGGAGCTAAA
>CAYWRT010000009.1:0-19887 GCA_964460815.1 uncultured Dehalococcoidaceae bacterium | reverse complement strand
ATGACAAAAGCTATGAAATCATTCAAACCTGCCTGAATAAGGGCGCTCAACTGGAAGCCGTTGAAGAGGTTGAACTGCTGACCGAATTCATGGACTGGGGCAGGTGCCTGATGGTAGGTCTGCAAAATCCGAAGGTATTAACCAGGGTCTATGAGTCCTATACGGAAATCGGTAAAAAGAGAAACGAATATATCGCCAGTAAAATCAATGAGACGCTTAAGGCGGATGAAATCGGGATATTGCTCATGAGGGAGAACCACCAGGTTCAATTCCCGTCAGATATACAGGTGTTTTATGTTGCCCCACCCGCCCTGGACGAGCTCAAGCGCTGGCTCAGAGAACGCCAGGCCAGACCGGAAGAGGAGAACTGACAGGTGGCTGTGTTGATTACCTCAGCCTCGCATGGTACAATAATACTCGCTAAATAGTTCAGAGTACCTGGCTATCCCCCGTTCACGGTGTTTCATATACCCATGTAACCAATAAGGAGAAAGAAAAGAATGGCGGGAATTATATCATACGGCGCCTACATACCGCTCCACCGGTTAAGCCGAGCCGAGATTGCCCGAGCCTGGGATGTCGGAGAGATGGCGGGGGAGAAGGCTGTGGCCAACTACGATGAAGACAGCCTGACTATGGCGGTAGCTGCCGCCAGGGATTGCCTGAAGGGAATAGACACTGATAGTATTGATGGGCTGTACTTCGCCTCAACCACGGCGCCCTATAAGGAAAAACAGTCCGCGGCGACGATAGCCGCCGTGCTGGGTCTGAACAGGGAAGCGCTTACGATGGATTTTTGCGGCTCTATCAGAGGCGGAACAAATGCCTTAAAAGCTGCCCTGGACGCCGTCAGCAGCGGCTCGGCTAAAAGCATCTTAGTGTGTGCCGCCGATGTTCGCCTGGGACATCCCATGGGGAGTTACGAGACATCTTTTGGCGATGGTGCTGCCGCCCTGCTAATTGGTAATACGGGGGTAATTGCCGAGATTGAAGGTAGCCATACCATCTATAACGAGCTTCAAGATGTATGGCGGTCGGACAAGGACTTTTTCGTCCGCTCCGGGGAAGACCGCTTTATCCTGGAAAAGGGGTACACCGAAGTGGTTACGGAGGCAGTCGCCGCCGCCCTGAATAAGCTCAACCTGACCCCGAAGGACTTTACCAAGGCCGCTTTTTACTCCCCTGACCAGCGACAGCTAGTTGCCGCCGCCCGGAGGCTTGAATTTGATGTCGCTCAGATGCAGGACAGCCTGCGCTCTTCGGTGGGTGATACCGGCACCGCTATGGCATTGATGGTTCTGGTATCGGCTCTGGAGGAGGCTAAGGGAGGCGACAGGTTACTCCTGGCTGGCTACGGTAATGGCTGTGATGTTTTCAGCCTGAGGGTGACTGACGAAATAGAAAAGATTGGAGACAGTCGAGGCGTCAAGAAACACCTGGCATCCAAGCGGGTGCTCTCCAGCTACAACAGGTACCTGCGCTGGCGTGAGCTCATTGATGTCCAGCCCCCGGCACGCCCGCCGCTGGAGCTTCGCCAGCCATCACCAGCGGCACAATGGCGGGAAAATCAACAAGACCTGCGTCTGCACGGCACGAGATGCCGGCACTGCGGGACGCCACAATATCCCCCTCAGAGGGTGTGCATCAACTGCAAGACCAAGGACGAGATGGAACCCTATTCCTTTACTGACCAAAAAGCCAGGCTGTTCTCCTTCTGTCATGACTATGTCACCGCCACGGTGGACCCGCCGGTCACGGTAACCGTGGTTGACTTCGATGGCGGCGGCAGGATTATATGCGATATGACCGACCGCAACCCTGAGGAAATCAGGGTAGGTATGCCGCTGGAGATGACCTTCAGAAAACTTTACTATGTGGGAGGTATTTATAATTACTGGTGGAAATGCCAGCCGGTAAGATGCCAGGACTAGCCAGCAAAGGAGACAGATGGAAAGTATTAAGGATAAAGTGGCTATAGTCGGTATGGGCTGCACCCGGTTCGGGGAGAACTGGGATATGAACATAGGGGACATGATGATTGATGCCGCCTATGAGGCCTATGAAGATGCCGGCATACAGCCCAGGGATATTCAGGCAGCCTGGTTTGGCAATGTCTGGGCGGGGGAAACAGGCCAGATTATGGCGGCACCGCTCAAGCTCGAATACATACCCGTTACCCATGTGGAGAATGCCTGTGCCACGGGGTCGGAAGCCCTGAGAGGTGCCTGCTATGCTGTGGCGGCCGGGGTCTGTGACGTGGCGCTGGCGCTGGGTGCGGAAAAGCTTAAGGACACCGGCTATACAGGCCTGCCTCAGACCAGGCCCATCGCCACCTGGAGTTACCGTATCCACACTCAGCTACCCGCCGCCATGTTTGCCATGATGGCTACCGGTTACTTCGCCAAGTATGGACTGAGCCATGATGAAGGCAAGAGACTGCTGGCCCAGATATCCGTGAAGAACCACCATAACGGCTCCCTCAATCCCAAGGCGCACTTCCGGCGTGAAATTACGCTGGAGCAGGCCATCAATGCTCCCATGATTGCCTACCCCCTGGGTCTATTCGACTGCTGCGGCGTGAGCGATGGGTCGGCCGCCGCCATTGTCACCCGTGCCGATATGGCGAAGAACTTCAGAGCCGACCCTATTTATGTAAAGTCCATACAGATATGCCAGGGCCCGCGCGAGGGCTGGATAAGCCCCAATTATGATTTTGCCCATGTGGAGGAAACCTATCGCGGCGGCATCGCGGCCTATGCCGAGGCAGGGATAAAAAATCCGCGGGAGGAAATAAGCATGGCCGAGGTGCATGATTGCTTCTCCATCACCGAGCTGACCATCATGGAAGACCTGCAATTCAGCCCCAGAGGACGGGTCAGGGGAGATATCGAGGCCGGGACGTTCACCCTGGAGGGGAAGCTACCCGTCAATACCGACGGGGGGTTGAAGTGCTTCGGTCACCCAGTGGGTGCCAGTGGACTGCGCATGATGTACGAGGTCTACAAGCAGCTCCAGGGCAAGGCTGGCCCCCGTCAGGTAAAGAACCCCAGAATCGGGTTAACTCACAATCAGGGCGGCGAGCCCGGGTCAGCCACTGTCAGTGTCGTCATCGTTGGTAACGAGCTAGATTAGAGACGATTAAAAATATTGGGATGGGGATAATGATAGTTACTAAGAATCAAATCATCAATAACGCCCGAAAACAGGGCAGAATAACACTGACGGAGATTGAGTCCAAGCAGGTCTTTGAGGCCATTGGGGTGAACACTATTGAAACCAGGCTGGCCTCATCTCAAAAAGAAGCGATTGCCCTCAGTGCCCAGATTGGTTTTCCCGTGGTCTTGAAGATAGCCTCCCCCGATATAACTCACAAAAGTGATGCTGGCGGGGTTAGAGTCGGCCTGAAGAGTAAAACGGAGGTGGGGAAGGCCTACCGGGAAATCATGGCATCCGCCCGGCAGAAGTATCCCACGGCTAACATTGAGGGGGTATCGGTGCAGCGCCTGGCCAGGCCGGGTATAGAGATAATTATGGGCATGTTCAAAGACTCCCAGTTCGGGCCGGTGCTTATGTTCGGCCTGGGGGGAATACTGGTCGAGGTCCTCAAGGACGTCTCCTTCAGAATCGTGCCCCTGGCACGAAGGGACGCCCGGGAAATGATTGAGGAAATAAAGGGGTATCCCCTGCTCCAGGGTTTCCGAGGTCAGGAGCCGGCTGATATCCCTTACCTGGAAGACCTGCTGCTGAAAATTTCCGGTTTCGTGGAGCAAACACCCGAGATAAAGGAGATTGACCTCAACCCCATATTTGCCTATAAGGACGGAGCCGTGGTCGTTGATGCCAGGATAGTGCTCGAGGAAGATGCTTCACAACAAGGCTAGCGCCAGGCTCGCCGGTACGCATACTTCAAAGGGAGTTTTCACATAGAGGGGTAAGACCGATAGCTCAGGATTCGCTGGAATTTCTTTTCCATCCCAAATCTGTAGCCATAGTAGGTGCCTCCGAGAACCCGAACGCATACGGCAGCTGGTTTATGCACCACATGCTGAATTACGGGTTCAGCGGGAAGGTTTACCCCATCAATCCCAGGCAGAACGAGATTATGGGGATTAAGGCTTACCCCAGCCTGGAAGACGTTCCCGGGACGATTGACTACGTAATATACCTCATCGGGGTTAATAATGCCCCGGAGATTCTGACACAGGCCTCGCGCAAGGGCGTCAGAGCCATGCACATACTCGCCGGCCGCGCCCGGGAGACAGGCCGACCCGAAGGTAAAAAGCTCGAGGAGGAAATCCTGAAACGTGCCCGGGAGCATGGCATCAGGGTACTGGGGCCAAACTGCCTGGGCGTATTTTGCCCGAAGTCGGGGCTTGCCTTCGGTTTTGACTTTCCCAGGGAGCCAGGTAAGGTGGGGGCGCTGATACAGAGCGGCGGCAATTCCACCGACCTTATCCATATCTCCTCGCTGCGCGGCATCCGTTTCAGCAAGGTCGTCAGCTACGGCAACGCCCTTGACATTAACGAGATTGACCTGTTCCGGTATTTTGCGGATGACCCGGAGACCAGGATAATTCTGAGCTATATTGAGGGATTGAGGGGTGACAGCCGGGAATTCCTGGAACTGGTCCGCCAGGCAGCCAGACGGAAGCCTGTCGTCATCCTGAAGGGTGGCCGAACCGCCGTGGGCTCAAGGATAACCCTGTCTCATACGGCGTCAATGGCCGGGTCAACCAATCTCTGGGAGACGGCCATCCGGCAGGCAGGGGCAGTACCGGTGAGAAACCTGGACCAGCTGGCGAATATGGCCGTCGCCTTCTCCTTCCTGCCACCGATTAAAGGCAGGAATGTCGGAATCGTCGGTGCCGGAGGGGGCCGGAGCGTACTTTCCGCCGACGAATGGGAGGAGAACGGATTTAACGTACCCCCCCTGCCCCAGGAAATCCGGGAAGAGTTGAAGAGGAAGGGCTCGCAGCTGTGGGACTGGCTGGATAACCCGGCGGATGTCTCCATCACCCCCGGAGACCCCCTCACCATGCCGGATGTGCTCTCGGAAATAACCAGACACCCCGTCTTCGACTTTATCGCCGCCGATGCGGAGGAGGACCCCCCGTTCAGTAAGGAGCCCTTTATTAAGGAACTGACCGATAATATAGAGGCATATATTAAAGTGAGCCGGGAAAGCGATAAGCCGTTCCTGATAGTTTTTGACGAGAGGTCCGCGGGCAGCCACGAAGCCGATAGCTACATCTACACAACCAGGGCACAATTAAGAACCCGCCTCGTCAGGGAGGGGTTACCGTTCTTCCCCAGCGTCGACGAGGCGGCCGGGGCGGTCAACGAGCTAATCACATATTATCAAAGATGTGATGAAGAGGCGGCATAGAATAGATGTATCCCCTGGGCAGTGGGACGGCCTGTTATTCAGACAGCCGGTCATAGAGGTTGGCTATGCCTACTTCCGTCAGATGTTTTTCCACCTGTGCCGCGTCGGGGTCGTGCGGGTAAGGGCTGGGAAATGAAACCCTGGCTACAGCCTCATCCCGGCTCCAGCCCCGGTCAATTGCCTTCCTTACGGCATCTATACAACCCTGAATGTAGTCCGCCTGCTCTTTGAGATAGCTCCTGTCGCAGACATCACCATGTCCCGGGACAATAAAATCCACCTCCAGTTCGCCGAGGCGCTGGAGAGAGTCGAGCCAGGCAAAGGGGTCGGCTTCATGCAGGAAGCCCTGCAACCTGTAGGTAACATTGTCGCCGGTAAAGGCCACCTTCTCCTCGGGCACAAACACGGCAATCTGGCCAGCCGTATGGCCCGGCATATGAATCAACTGGAAGCTGTGCCTGCCCAGGTATAGGGTAAGACACTCTGAGAAGGTGATAACAGGCACGTTCACCCTGTAGTTATCCATGAGCGCCAGTCCCTCGGGGTCTATGGCGGCAATAGTCTCTCTAATCTGATTCACGTCTGCGGCCAGCATTACTTCCCTGGCATTATCGTGGGCTACGGCCGGGGCAGCGAAGAAGAAACCACCGGTGTAGTGGTCGTTATGGGGCTCGGTGTTAATCAGATACCTCAGGGGACCCCTGCTTTCAATCTCGCTTCGCCAGGCTACGGCATCCGTGGGCCGGAACGGCGTCTCTATCATGACCACCCCATTCCCGGTGGTAACATAGCCCACGTTAGCTCCGTGAAACCGGGTCTCTACATAAACATTCTCCGTAAGCTGCACAGACGCCACCAATTCTATCGGGAGTTTAGAAGTTGACCTTGTCCAGCCCCTTTAAGCCCAGCATCTGTCGGGCTTCGTCGGGGGTAGCCGGTTGAATACTCAACTCCCGAGCTATATTGACAACCCTCTCGACCTGCTCGGCACTACCCCTGGCCATCCGGCCATAGCCGGCATACAGGCTATCCTCCAGACCCACCCTGACATGTCCACCCAGGGCCAGGGTAACCGCCGCCATCGGAATCTGGTCACGGCCGGCGGAAGCCACAGACCAGGTAAAATCGCCAAGGATTCTCTTGGCCTGCTCGTAGACAAACACCAGAGTACCCGGTGTCGCCTGCATGCCGCTGAGAGCCCCCATGACAAACTGGAGGTGAATAGGCTTGTCCACATATCCCCGCCTCACCATGAAATCCACGGCACCAATCTGCCCGAGGTCCCAGATTTCCAGTTCAGGCTTGGTGCTGTTCTCTCTATCTATCTGACTGTACTCACGCATCATCTTGAAGGTGTTTTCGAAGACGAACCACTCCCGGCTCAGATGCTCATGCTCCCATTCATACTTGATTTTATCCTTGAGCCGCTCGTAAGCCTGTATAGCGGTGCCGCTCATCGAGCCACAGTTCAGTGTTGCCAGCTCCGGTTTGAATTCAGGGACTACGGCAATGCGCTCCTTTTCGTCGCCAGCGCCACCGGTGGTTATGCAAATGACCACGTTGCACCTGCTTTTAATGCTGGTCAGTATCTCGCGAAAAATTTCCAGCCTGGGGCTGGGTTCACCTGTCTCCGGAAGGCGTGCATGTACATGCACAATCGCCGCTCCCGCCTCGTATGCCCTGACAGCGTCATCAGCAATCTGCTTCGGTGTCAGCGGCAGATAATCTGACATAGTAGGCGTGTGCGCGGCACCGGTGACGGCGGCCGTTATGATTACCTTGCGCAAGACCTTCTCATCAGGACGTAGACCTTTCTCCTCTGTCATCAATCCCTCCTTTTAATAAAACTGCTAATGCCACTGCTCGGTAGCCTGCGCTACTTCACGGCAGGATTCCATTAGCGGTTCACTATCTACACTAATTTTGGCATATCCGAAAGGATAATTCAATTCTTTCCACGCTGCCCCAGGACACTCGCTGCCTTGACAAAGTGCCGTTACCCTTATACAATATCCCCGAATGTTAGCTTAATGGAGGCAGAGAAATGTCAGGTGAAATACACCCCCTTTTTAATCTTACAGGCAGGGTAGCGGTGGTTACCGGCGGCGGCAGCGGCCTTGGGCGCGAATTCTGTGATGTCCTGGCCGAGTTCGGGGCTGATGTCGCCTGCGCCGATATCTACAAAGACCGTGCCGAGGAGACCTGCGAAATCATCAAAAAATACGGGCATAAGACGCTGGTTATTGAGGTGGATGTATCCAAATATGACCAGGTTCAGGCCATGTTCCGGCAGGTGATGGCTAAATTCGGCAGGCTTGACATACTGGTCAATGATGCTGCCGTCGCCCCGCCGCCAGTAATTATCGACCAGACTACCCTGCATGACTGGCACAGAGTGATTGATGTCGACCTTCACGGAGTTTTCTACTGCTTAAAAGAAGGCCTGGCCATAATGAAAGAGCAGGGTGGCGGCTCGATTATCAATATCTCCTCGGTATCCGGGCTTAGAGCCGCTCATCCGCAGACTCACCCGCAAGCACCCTATGTCGCTGCCAAGCATGCCGTCATCGGGCTTACCCAACAGGCCGCGGCAGAATACGGGCCGTATGGCATTCGCGTAAACTGTATTGCTCCGGGACTTCACGTAGGGACGAAGCTGCCGGAAAGTGAGGGGCCCATAGTTGAACGCACTGAGGAAGAAATCAAGGCAGGTGAGCAAAGGATACTCTCGATGATTCCTCTCAGACGCGTGGGAGTGCCCAGCGATATGAGGGGTTTGATGCTTTATCTGGCCTCGGATAGCTCCAGTTTTGTGACCGGGGAGTTAATTGTTGAGGATGGGGGCATGAGTATTTACTGATAACCGGAGGCAGAGAAATGTCAGGCGAAACACACCCTCTTTTTAATCTCACGGGCAGGGTAGCGGTGGTTACCGGCGGCGGCAGCGGTCTGGGGCGCGAATTCTGTGATGTCCTGGCCGAGTTCGGGGCTGATGTCGTCTGCCCCGATATTTACAGGGAGCGTGCTGAGGAGACCTGTGAAATCATCAAAAAGTACGGACATGAGACGCTGGCGCTGGAAGTGGATGTATCCCAATATGACCAGGTTCAGGCCATGTTCCGGCAGGTGATGGCCAAATTTGGCCGGCTTGACATACTCGTCAATAATGCCGGCGTCGCCCCGCCGGCGGTGTTTACCGACCAGACGACCCTGAGTGACTGGCACCGAGTGATTGATGTTGACCTTCACGGGGTTTTCTACTGCCTGAAGGAAGGCCTAGCCATAATGAAAAAGCAGGGCAGCGGCTCGATTATCAATATTTCCTCGGTAGCCGGACTTCATGCGGCCGACCCCAACAGTCTACCGCAGGCACCCTATGTCGCTGCCAAGCATGCGGTAATCGGGCTTACCAAACAAGTTGCGGCGGAATACGGACAATATGGCATCCGGGTGAACTGCATTGCTCCGGGACTTCACGTAGGGACGAAGCTGCCGGAGAGCATGGGAGAAAAGCCTCAGGCGAAAGAATCAAAGTCACGTCATAAACGGCTCACTTCGAAAATCCCGCTGGGTCGCGCCGGACAACCCGGTGAGATGAAAGGCTTGATGCTTTACCTGGCCTCGGATAGCTCCAGCTATGTGACCGGGGAGGTCATCGTTGAGGACGGGGGCATGAGCGTATGTGCCTGAGCATACACCCTACATATGCAGCTCAATCACATCGCCGTCCTGCAAGACGTGGTCTCTCTTCGCCATGACACCGTCATGCTTGCCGGAGCCCCAGATGCGGGCGTATTTCATCCTGGCGGCAAAGTCCTTGTGCACCGAAGCGGCGGCATCTCCCAGGGTGCTCCCCTTGTCCAGGATTATCGGGTCGGTAAGGTCCGGCTTGCCGCCGGGAACCTTGGTGTATACCCGGATAATATCAAGCATCTGGAATATCCTGAGTCTCAACTCCTCAAGCCCCGAGGCTGTGGCGGAGACAGCCACAACCGGCAGCTGCCCGCCATATCTTCCCTGCAGAGCCCGGTAGCTGGCGCCGTTACTGTCAAGGTCCGCCTTATTGCCCACCACCAGCGCCTTTTTATAGCTCAGGGGAAATTCCTCCTCGGCTTCGGTGCTGCTTTCTCCGAGTCCTATCTTCCTCTCTTCAAGCCGGGTAGCCACGGCATCCATCTGCGACACCGGCTCATCGCTCAGGTCAGCCACCACCAGCAGGCCATCAGCCCGCCTGATTATATTCAAAAGCCACCACTCCGGAGGCTGCTCGCTTAGAGGCGGCGTATCAATCAGCTGTATCTGGATATTCTCAAAGGTCATCATCCCCGGCGTGGCACTGTGCGTGGTGAACGGGTAGGCAGCCACAGCCGGGGTCGCCTTGGTGAGGCTGGCAACAAGCTGCGATTTGCCCGTATTGGGCGGTCCGATTACGGCCACCTGACCCGCCCCCACCTTCTCAATCATCATTGACGCCCGCTGGGTAGCCGTCTTCTTGTCCAGTGACTGCGTTAACTTGGCGATTCTTGTTCTCAACTCGGCACGGAGGTGGTCGGTGCCTTTATGTTTGGGCATAATCGCCAGCATTTCCTCCAGGGCCGCTATCTTTTCCAGGGGACTTTTCGCCATCCGGAAATTTTTTTCGGCCTCAAAATACTGCGGCGGCAGATTGGCTGGCATCTATAAATACTCCTTTGTCAGAGCAGGAACGAGGCTCTGTGCGAACAAAGCAGCAGCAAACTGGCAGCGCATATCTTATAAATACTCCTTTATTTTTTTCGCCTGGCCCGGGGCCATGCCTGTAGCCGCCACCAGCTCGTCTATAGAAGCATCCCTAATTCTCTGGACCGAACCAAACCGGCGGAGCAGGGCACGCTTACGTTTGGGGCCAATCCCCGGGATACTGTCGAGGGCCGAGGTAAAGGTCTGCCTCCGGTGCACTCTGGCATAGTAAGTTATGGCGAACCGGTGCGCCTCATCCCTGAGCCGCTGGAGAAGCTGAAGCCCGGGAGAAGACCGGGGCAGAACCACAGGCTCCTTCCGACCGGGAATAAAAATCTCCTCGTTTTCCTTGGCCAGACTGGCTACCGGTATAGATCTGCCGGCTTCACCCAGTGCTGACAGTGCCGCATTTAGCTGTCCCCGGCCACCATCAATTAAAACCAGGTCAGGCAGTATTGCCCAGGTATCGGCAGCAGAGGTCTCACTCTTAGTAACATGTCGGAACCGCCGCTGGAGCACCTCCTGCAGCATGGCATAATCATTGGCACCTGATACCGTTTTGATTTTGAACCGCCGGTAGTGAGCCGGCTTCGGCTTACCCTTCTCAAAGACCACCATACTGCCCACCGCCGACTTGCCCTGTATGTTGGAGATGTCATAAGCCTCCATACGCAGAGGCAAGCCCTCAAGCCCAAGCTCCCTTTCTATCTCGGCTAAAGCAGCCTCCAGTGCGTTTGGGGTGGCCAGCTCTTTAATCTTAAGCTGCTCCAGCCCCTGCCGGGCGTTTTCGGCCACAATGTCTACTAGCTGTTTTTTGCTGCCGCGCCGCGGCACATGAATCTCAACACTGGCCCCCCTCCTGCTTTGCAACCATTCCTTAATAATCTGTGTGTCTTCCACCGGATACTGAAGCAGCAGCCGCGGCGGTATATAAGGGCTGGAGGCATAAAACTGCTTGATAAAACTGGTCATGATTTGTGACGGCGCTTCCTGACGGGTACCCTGCAGGAGAAAGCTTTCCCGACCAATCAGCTTATTATTACGAACGAAAAAAACCTGGACATAGGCCTGGTCACCATCCTGAGCAAAGGCAACAACATCCTGCTCGCCCCTCACCGTGGCGGCAATCTTCTGTCCTTCAATGACCCGGTGAATTGCCTGTATCTGGTCTCTTATCAGGGATGCCTTTTCAAAATCCAGGGCCTCCGCCGCCTTGTCCATCCTGGCTTTCAGCTCCCGAATAACCCTCTCCTGCCTGCCTTCGAGGAAAAGAATCACCTCTTTGATTACCTCAGCGTATTCCGTCTGGCTTACCGCGCCGGTACAGGGAGCCAGGCAACGCCCCAGATAGTACTCAAGGCAGGCCCGGGGAGCCGTGCCCGTAATGGCTTTGGAGCAAATGCGGAAGGGAAAGATACCCTGTAAAACCCTGAGGGTTTGCCGCACCGACCGGGCACTGGCGAAGGGCCCGAAGTAGCGGCCCCCGTCCGGCTCCAGACGACGGGTAATATAGACCCCGGGCCACTCCTCATTAATATCTATCTTCAGGTAGGGAAAGGTCTTATCATCCTTAAGGCGGACGTTGTAGCGGGGATGGTACTGCTTGATAAAGTTCAACTCAAGGATGAGGGCTTCCTGCTCTGATGCGGCCACAAAAAAGTCAATGTCAGCCACCCGGGCGACCATCCTCTGAATCTTGGGTGACAATCTCTGCCCGGCACTGAAATACGACCTCACCCGGTGATGAAGGCTAGAGGCTTTGCCCACATAGAGTATATTCCCCTCGGCATCTCTCATAAGGTAGACGCCGGGGCTGTCCGGCAACCGGTTCAGTTGCTCTTCTATCAGGCTGCTGACCACCTTGGCTCCTTAAACGCTACCCGCAATTTATTCTAGCACAGGCAGTTTAATGAGCAAAGGGCTCAGGATAGCGGCAGCCTTGATTTATAAATGATTTCACAAAGCCCGATGAAACGTTATATAATATGCCGACGATTCCAAAAAATTTCATCAGAGCGAGACAATTAAGAACCAGGAAATTCTATCGGTAATCAGCGAAATCAGCGAGGCGCTGTCTCTCACCAACAAACCCAGGCAACTCCTGGAGTCAGTTCTGGATACGCTCTCGGAGGTTCTCAACACGGATTGTTGCTGGGCTCAGCTAGTCACTCTGGGCAGTAACAGACTGCCTGTGGTCGCCTGCCGGGGCTTGACTCCGGATATGCGGCGTGAAATTTCCTCATTCGGCCTGGAGCACCCCTTCAACCACGAAATAGTCGGCCTCGGACACAAAATCATTATCTCTAACTTAAGCAAGGACGGCAATTACGGTATACCATTGTTTGAAAAAGCGGGATTCTGCTCCCTGATAGCCGTGCCGATAATGACATATCGCATACACGGTGCCCTGGGGGCGGCTTATTAGGTCAGAAAAAGGGTTGGGGGGGATTTCTCTGATTTGCTCGCAATCATCGCCAGTCTGATTGGAATGTCTCTGAACAAATCGATGCTTCATAAACGAACTACAGTCAGGGAAAAACCTTCAGGCGCGGGCAGTCCGCCGCCATCGGAATCAAGCGCCGGAAGCAGTGATAATCAGAGCACGGCTGTTGAACCTGAAGAGATTGTAGATACTATGACAGGACATCAAATTGATACCAAGAAAAACAGCGAGGATTTCCAGGAGCATATTCGCAGAATGAGGGCTTTTTACAGGTCTCATCTCCCCTGACCCATCACCCATTACTTCATGTACTGTTTTACATGTTGCTTTTTGAGTTCAGGCCTCCTATGGTACTTTGTCAATACCTCTTCAAATAAGCGGCACCACACCAGACCACCCTGCCTCAGCTTACGGCGAGGATAATCATTTTATCGAGATTAAGCCCTGTTTTATGGCGACCACCACGGCTTCAGTGCGGGCATTGGCGTTCAGTTTCCGCAGGATGGAGGTCACATGGTTCTTGATGGTCTGCTCGCTGATGCCAAGCTCGGCAGCAATCTGCTTGTTAAGATAGCCCTGCGCTATATACTGAAGTATTTCTGTCTCCCGGGGGGTAAGCGGTGATATGTAGGCTTCAGCCTCGCTCCGCCAGGAAAGCTCCTGAAACTGCTGCAGGACATGCTCCGCAACCCGGGGCCGGGCGGTAAGGCTATCGTTTATCGGGTGTTCACCCCTGGCGACACGCCTGACAATATCAACCAGCTTATCAGCGGTAACCTCCTTGCTCAAATAAGCCACCGCCTGAGCTTTGAGGGCCTGAAAGAGCTGATTATCATCGGGGGTTGACGTGAGCACAATGACACCGATATTGGGCGAGCGCTGTTTGATCCTACGGGCTAATTCAAGCCCGCTCTCTGATGGACCATCAATATCCAGAAGAGCTACGTCAGGCGGCAGATTATCAATAACTGATAGTACTTCGGCACTAACTCCGGCAACGCCAGAAATGACAATATCTCCAGTGCCGGAGAATGAAAGCTCTACCCCCTGCTGAAATAGTGATTGCTGACTAACCACAAATACCTGTATCTTGTTATTATTGTTCATATTCATACTCCTTTTACAGCCCAGACCACGATGGGATTAGCCTGAATCTGTTTTACCTCCTCGTATTTTTTCTGGTGGCAGTAAGGCGACCTCCGTAAATAGAAAGAAATATCTCAACCAGATTTGGGTCAAACTGCTTGCCAGCACCCCGCTTAATTTCCTCCAAGGCCTCTTCATAAGATAAGGCAGCCGAGTAAGACCGTTCGCAAGTCATGGCGGCAAAGGCATTGGCTACAGCCAGAATGCGAGCCTCCAATGGTATACCATCACCCTTGAGCCCCTGGGGATAGCCACTTCCGTCATAACACTCATGGTGATATAAAACACCAGCCGTACAATGAGCTAATTGTGGAACGTGTCCGATAATAGTTGCCCCCATCTGAGGGTGAGTCCTAACCACCTCCCACTCTTCAGCCGTAAGCTCCGCTGGCTTGTTCAGTATTTCATCACTAATGCCAATCTTACCAATATCATGCAGTAAAGCACAGGTCTCCAGTCTGCTTATCTCCTCAGGCTCCAGCTTGAGGGCTTCTGCCAGAGCCAGAGTGTACTCAGTAACCTCTTTTAAGTGGCCGTGGGAGTACTGACCTCGAGCATCCACTGTTTCTGCCAAAGCATAAATAATGCTCACAGTTCTACTATCGACGCTATCCCTGGAGCTCGACTCAACAACATCCAGAGGTAATAAAGTACTCGAGGCGTAATGACTCTGGTTGCCACCACTTCGCTTGGCTCGATACAGCGCCGCATCAGCCGCCGCGATAATGTCAGTATGGCCGACGCCATCAGCCGGCCAGCTAGCCAGTCCGATACTGGCCGTAATCTGGATATCGCTAGCTTCTACCTTTTGAGCGATTTTCCGGCGAACCCGCTCATTTACCTGGCGAGCAGCATCAATAGTGGTCTGTGGTAAAAGAACCGCAAATTCATCCCCACCATAGCGAAAGGCCTGGTCAGCATTCCGTATCGTAGCCCTGATAATACGGCCAACCTGCCTCAGCAGCTTATCACCAGCCAGGTGGCCGTAGTGGTCATTAAATGCCTTGAAGCGGTCAAGGTCCAGGATAGCCAATGAGAAGACGCCGCCATAACGAGAGTGCCGATTGATTTCAGCATCAATCGTCTCATCCAGTGAGCGGCGATTGAGCAGGCTGGTAAGTTCATCAATGCGAGCCTTCTCCTCGGCCTGTGCGTAAAGCTGAGTGTTCTCCACCGGCATAGCAATCTCGGAAGCAAGCTGCTCCAGGAGCGTTATGTGCCGCTGGTTAAAGGCAGACGGCTTACGGCTGGCCACGATGAAGCTGCCGATAGCCTTGCCTTTAGCCACCAAAGGCAGGTGAACAAGTGAGTGCAACCCCCACCGGCGATAGCGGCCCACCGGGAGGAACCGGCTCTCTAGCTCTATGTCAGGCTCATATAAAGCCTCTTTATGAGTGATTACCCATTCCGTACCTGACCCCACCAGTGGCACCTTCTCCCCGACCTGCCAGTCCGTATCAAACTCAGAGGACAGGGCCAAAAAATATAGGTCGCTCTCTTTAACGAGGACAATGGCAGCCCAGCTGACATCAACCACCTTCTTCAGCTCCTCAATAAAGCTGCCATATATTTCCTGAATATCCAAACTGGAGGTTATAATAGCACTGGAACGATTGATTACCGATAACTCTTCCTCACGCTCCCGCAGTTGTTCCCGAAGATATTCCTTCTCCATACTCACCGCCACCCGGCTGGTAACATCCTCAAGCAAACGGTAATCCTCAAGCAAGTACCTGCCGGATTGCTTTTTCCCCAGCACCAGAATCGCTATTAGATTACCACGACTTATCAAGGGCATAAACATTTGTATCTCTTTAGCTTTTATTTCTTCCCTTTCCTGCTGCCATAGACCAAGAAATTCGGGCAGGATATCCAAATCTTCTCTTGTCAGCGACTTCCGCTCCTGTTCCATATACTTTACAACAGGGCTATCCTCCCTCAGCTTCAGAGTAGACAAATCATTATTTATGCCCTTGGGCTCAGCAAACTGGGTTTTAAAATCCGCGCTGCCGGCTTCAGGGAAAAGCAGGCACGCTTGCTTAATACCAATCGCCTTGGTGAGCAATGCCAGCAGCTCACCACCCTGTTCCTTAAGGCTGAAAACATTCTGTATGGTATTGGAGAAATCAGACAGTTTCTGACGATGGTCATAGCTCGTACCCTGGAAAACCCGGCTCATTACCTCAAAGATAGAACCACGTAGTCTGTAGATAAATACGGCCACCAGAAGAGCTACCACGGTAGCCGTAAATGAAGCCGCAAAGTCAAGCTCGAAATTGAATATTGCATGAAGAATAATGAGTAAGAGCCAGTAGCTGGCAATACCGATAATACCCAGGGCTGCCAGAGCGGAACCCTGCCGCAGAACCAGCCTGATGTCTACCAACTGATGCCTGATAACGGCATAACTGAGAATGATAGCATTGATGAGATTACCAAAATGGATTATTGGATATTCCCTTCCCCAGGGAATGAGAGCAAAGAAAGAAAACACCGTCACTACCGAGATGCCCAGCATCAGGGAAATGACTTGATTATACAGCGCCGGGTTATCCAGGGACCTCAGCCTTCTCCCGAAAACATATAAATTTCTAACTGCCAGAATAAAAAAGCTCGGGAAAATGATAAAGACGCCCATCTTGTAGGAACCATGAACAACGTTATCATAGATTGTAACTCCTCCGGTAACATAACCCATCAAAATCAGGATGATGCTTACTACCAGCGCAATATAGGCGAAGGGCAGCCAGCGCCCTTTTTGCGGAGGAAAGAAAGAGGAGGTAAAGCAGTGGAATTGTACCGCAAATACCGCGTAGAAAATAACAATGATTTCAAACAGAAGGACACTGTGCAGCGGAAAGAAGATACTGCGGAAAACGTAGTCACCCAGACTCCACAGCATAGCTGCAACCAGAAATACAACAAAAAGTATATGCCGTTTCTGCCAGGGGCGTGTGCTCAAGGCCATAGCCACAAGGGGTATATAGGCAATAGTGGCAATTAACGGGAACAAGGCATAAACATTCATATAAGGGCATTATTATTCCAAACTCAGCAACTGTCAAGTGGAACTAAAGTAAGAAAACTAAGGTAAGGGAGACTAAAGTACTAGATTATACCGCCACTTTACCGGTTTCGTCCTCAGATTCAGCCCCGGTTTTAGCCTTAGCCTTCTTTACGACAATAATCTCTTCCGTCTCGGCCAGCAGCAGTGATAGAACCTCGTCTGAAGGATTAATATGAGGCGGCTTTATATGAGCTAAATCAGCCCCTTCCGCCTGCCTTTGTGCGGTGTATTTAGCAAAAGAGCCCCGGGGTAGCAGCGTAACCTCAACCTGAAAACCAAGCGCGTCCCTCCAATCCTCGACAACCCCGGATTCCCTGTAGCTGCTTTGACCTGAATCTATAATCTGCTCCTGAACGGCTGCCGTTATCTCGTCCCGGCTGACTTGTAGACCATCTTTAAGTTCAATAAGGAGACTCAGTACTGACCCTCCCGGTTCTTTATAAGCCATCCAATCTTCATAAGCAATGCCGGTCTTCTCTATAGCCTGCCAGATTTGCTTCTCTGTCAGTTTGATGAACATGAAATTGATAAGGTCGTCAGCCCTCCGCTCGAAGGCCATCTGCGGTATATCTATTCCCAGCTCTTCATTCCGCAGCGAGGTTATCCTGATTATATCACCAATTCTGTACCTTATCATGGCGCCGCCGTGAAAGCTGCTGAGGACTATCTCATAACTTTCCCCGGCTTCTACCTCATCAAGTAAAACCGTTTTTGGCCGGTAACTGCGGTCCATCTGCCACTTAAGCTGCTCTTCTTCCGGTATAAACTCAAGAAAGTTGAGGTTGGGGACAAAGGTCATGCCCTCATAATCCCATGTCTGAGTAGCGATGATACCGCTTTCAGAGGCCGAATAAAAATCCAGCGGATGCCTGCCCCACAACTCTTTTATCTTATCTTTATAGACCCAGCTATCAACGCCACTGCCGATAATGCCTCTTAACGACCAGATATCTCTGGGCAACATCGGACGTCCGGCCAGACGGCTCTTGATTTTTCCCTTGCCCAGCCGCCACAATGCTCTGGGCTGTCTGAGAAACGGTCGTATATCGACTGCCGCCGACGACTGCCGTAATTTTTCACCCACCGATACCAGAACCAGGGACAGCCCGAAAAAGTAATCAAGTCCCTCGACCAGAGCCTCCTGGAAGCCAAGCCTGATTCTTTCCTCAAAAGTCAGGCCTTCAGCTTCTTCTAAAGATGGTAAATATTTCAGAGGACTCTGCAACCTCAAAAGGTCAGCAAAGGTGCCTGATATATAAGGCCTGGGTGCCACTGAATACAATGCTTTGACGTTATCAGGAATGCGTGAGGTATCACCCCAGCCCTGACAGCAGGAGAGCATACCGACTCCATATAAAATCACACTTAATTCCTGAGCAAATTGGGGCATCATGGGCACCCACTTGCAGGCATAGTCCCCGGTCCTGCCTGAGGTACGCACCCAGAAAGCCGGCTTGGTTGGTAGTATGTCCTCTCTTTTCTCCATAAACTCAGGGCCATAGTCTGCATACATGGTCAATGGCACCTGTCGGAACTCATCAACGGTCTTCGGCTTTATCCCACGCATAATCTTTTCGCCCAGAGCACAATTATTCAATAACTTTAACTGCTCCACTAGCAGCCTTTTCTGAATATCCATAAATTCCCCGAGGTCAAGACTGAGAAAACCACAGCACATCTGCCATAGTTCCTCATTCCTGCCCTGCCGCAAAAGCTCAATCGCTTTTGGCATGTAATACCTCCCAAGCCAGCCTTTTGCCATATGGCGAAATAAGGCTACAAGAAAAGACTATGGCAAATCAGCCAGCTTGGGAAGTGATTGTGTTCTAGAACATAGTTCTATTGAGCGTGGGCATGCGGTTGAAAGGGTTGGTTGGCTGTTCGTAACGGCGGGGTCAGAAGGCCGGGTTACAGCTCTTCAGTTTCTTCGTCAGATTTATCCAGGGATTCCAGTTGCTGGCTCAAGACATGGAAATCCTGATTATACGGTGGCCGCCCCAGCGACATTCCGTAACTGACGAAAAACTGGAGGAAATTGTGCAGAAGCTCCATAATTTCCTTGGTGGACTGCTGGAGCTCTTCTTTGGTTACATAGTCGCGCTGGTTATAGTGTTCCCTCAGTTGACACTGAATGAGATAGTTAACAAACTCTGTGCGGTTCATTTCACCGCGGTTTTCATCTATTTGCTTAACGACGTCTTCCTTGACCACCATGATCAAGTCATCTTCGTCCAATATGAGAGTCCTTCTCATTGATACTCTCTTACTCCTCTATGACTCACAAAACAGGTCTGATTACCTAATCTATTAGTAAGAGTATCACAGGAACATAAAACTACACATAAAATTAATAAAAATTTTATAAAGATTTGCTTAAGGTTTCATTAAACCTGAACGATAAAATGTACCAGGAGGAGACCTGCGCTGACAAAGGCGGCAGGACCAGCGCGGCTGAAAAGATGAGAGGTTTCGCCATAAAAAACAACCTGAAGACTCGCCTGTCCTCAGGTTGTTTTAAAAAGTATATAGTGCTTATATATTCTAAATATTCTCTTCCCTGTTTGGTCCCAGCATCTCCATAAGAGCGTCTATCGCCTTCAGCAGCTTCATACCAGTATCGGTTATCTGATAAGCCACCAGCGTATTATCCAGGTTCACCTTGTTTATAAAGCCCTGATTTACCAGATAATCAAGGTACTTCTGTAGCTGAATGTAGCTCATATTGGCGCTGTACATTATTTCTGTCTTGCCAGCACCATTTTCACCTACTCTCAGCATATCGGCGATAATCTCGATGTTAGAGCGCCGCCGACTTACAGTTACCCGCTGACCAGTGTCACTGCCAAGCATCTCCTTACCATTGAGTCCCGTATTCATTCAGGACTATTGTACTGCCCAACAGGGATACTGTCAACACCTGGCTCAAAGAGCGTTCATTAACCCCACCCCAAATTCAAGTGACATCCTTCAGGTTTAATCTTGTCTGTAAATTAGCGGAATCTTTAAGCTATCAATGAGACACCTTCCTTTATAATATAAACCTCACCCCCGCGCCACCCTCGTTTCTAATCTAATCCCACCCTGCCACCCTCGTATCTCCCTCGGCTTAGCCTGTAAATAACCCCC